>JBDRZZ010000002.1 GCA_039804165.1 candidate division WOR-3 bacterium | reverse complement strand
TATACGAAGAAGGTTGTTGGATGAAATATTTCTTTAAAGTGCAAAACGAGAGATTGGAAAGAGGCATTGGAAAGGGCAATAAATGGTGAATTTCCTCTGGGTGTTAGAGGGAGTGGTTTACAACTGAAGTGACAATGAGTCACAACTTACATCGGTGAGTTTTATGAAAGACGCTGCAACATTAGGAATAAATCAGATATGGACCTTTTATGATAATCCGAAAGGCAAAGAGAGACCGAACTAATGATGAGGGTGATAAAAGAGGAGGTTATCTGGCTTAATGAATTTGAGGCACTTGGAGAAGCGAAAGAGAAGTTAGAGAGTTGGTTTAAAAATGATTAATTATATGTTCATAGGAGTTTGGGATATATGAGTCCTTTAGAATTTGAAGCTAAATATAAACTTAAGAGGAAAGCAGGATGAAAAGTCTACAAATTATAACCTCAAAATGTGTCTTGACTTTTGGGGTAGAGTACAGTTTATTAAATAATTTCTAATCTCTTTTAAGTGTATATTTACGTTCTCCAAGACCAATCTTCTCGGCAATTTCAAAAAAATCATCCATACAAAGAGGAATGTCAAATAAAGCTTTCGCTTTATCTTTCGAAATAAATTCTTCTCTTTTCCAGTTAATTCCAGGGAGTGCTATAGCTTCATTAATAAGATCGACAGAAGCCGCATCAATTGAAACAATATCTTTAGAGAATAAAAATCCAATGTCTTGCACAACAAGGCTTTTTGTATATCCATAACAGTCACAATGAGGAGTAATATCTGTTAAAACGTTTAAATAACTACATTTCCCAACTTTATCAATTATAGCTTTTGCATAGTATATAGTCTTTATTACACACTCTCTTGTATTTAACCATTCAAATTTTATTGCTCCTTCTCTACAGGTTACAACACACATTCCACATCCAATACAGAAGTCTTTATTAATAGTTGCAACTGTAGAGATGGAAATAGAATTACTAGGGCAAACAACCAAGCAAGCTCCACAACCAATGCATTTTTCAGATGTTACATCTGGCCTCACATCAGAATGAAGAAACAATTTTCCTCTTCGTGAAGCCATACCCATTCCTACATTCTTTATTGCTCCACCATATCCAAAAAACTCATGAAATTTAAAATGAGTTACCACAAATAGATAATCCATATCTTCTATTATCCTACCCACATAGGCAAATTCATTATCATAATCCTTGATCTTAATCTTCGTCTCATCTCTTCCCCGTAATCCATCACCTACGAAGAAAGGAGCTCCTACAGCCTCATAGGTAAATCCATTTAAATAAGCATTTTCAAAATGGTCAATAGCATTCCATCTTTTTCCTCTATATAAAGTATTGCAATCAAATAAAAATGGCTTTCCCCCTTGTGCTTTTACTTCTTCTACAATAACCTTTATAATTTCAGGTTTAACATAAGCTTTATTTCCTAACTCTCCTATATGAAGTTTTATTCCTACAAAATCTCCCTTTTTAACATCTCCAAGATAATTTCCTTTCTTTATTAAGTCTCTTACAACACTAAGAGGCGGATTCTCTGAAACTGGAGAAAAAAATACATAACCCATTTACTCTCTCCACAAACTATAACGCCATAAAAACATTTCCAAAACTCTCAACATATGGATAGCAACCTTAGCATTACTCACATTCCCCTCTCAAGTTAACACTCTGAACAAATACATTACAAAAGGAATAGATATTAAAGAAAAAATAAAGCTTGAAAAAACTAATTGATTTACTATCAATCTGTTGCCACCATTTCTTTCAACTATGAGAGGGACTGCAGTTATAGGAGGAACTGCTCCTTCAAGGACCATTAGTAAACTCACATTGTAAGGAGGTTTAATCAAAATTACAAAACCTAACATCACAAGAGGCATTAGAATGTTCTTAAAAAATAAAAATTTCATTATTTCTCCTATATACCACGCATTCACTTCTTTAAAATCAATTATTATATTACCTCCAAGTACTATCATAAGAAGAGGGATGGACATTGTCCCAACCATTTTAAGGGCCGAAATAACAAAAGAAGGAATATATGTAAAACTAATTAGTTTTAAAAATATTCCAAAAAGAGTTGCTAAAAAAACGGGATGAAAGATTTTCTTCCATTCAATTTTTCCTCTATTCTTAAAGAAGAGAAAGGATGTATTGAAAAAGAAAGAAACATAAAATATCGTAAACAAGAAAAGGTCAACCAAATAATTAGAATTATCTCCAAAGATACCACCTATTATAGCAATAGGAAAAAAAATTCCATTATGGTAAAATAAAGCTATACCAAATTCTCTTCTTTTATCTCTCTTAACAAAAATCATCCCGAATAGAGTTACAATAAAAGCTATTCCAGTAAAGAAAAACCACCATAGAGGTAATCTCCACCAATCTTTTTTAATAAAAGGATTAAAATTATTTATTATGTTTATAAATACAAAAGAAGGAAGAGAAATCTCAAGAACGAGAGGAGAAAGCAAAGAAAAAAAATCTTCTTTCACCATTTTTCTTATAACCATCCATGCTCCAAGTAGACCTATAAAAAGAAGCATTGCAATAGATTCAAAAGTAGAAATAAAAACCTTCATTAAAGCTTATTCCTCACTTACAACACTAAATTTCAATATACCAATCCCTTCAATTCCTGATTCAACAATATCTCCAGGTTTAATCTGCCCAACCCCTTCTGGAGTTCCAGTTGCTATTATATCCATAGGCTCAAGAGTCATTACATTAGAAATATAACACACAAGATCTTCTACAGAAAATATCATATTTTTTGTATTACTATTCTGTTTAATCTCTCCATTTAATTTTAGCCATATATTTAAATTATGAGAATCAACCTCAGTTGGTGATACAATTTTAGGACCTATTGGGGCAAATGTATCGAAACCCTTAGCAATATCCCAAGGCATTCCTTCTTTCATCTCTTTAGCTTGAATATCTCTCGCAGTAATATCATTAAAGATAGTGTACCCAAGAATGTAATCAGAGACTTTATCTTTAGGAACCTTTCTACATTTCTTCTTAATAATAACTGCTAATTCTACCTCATAATCTACCCTTTCAGAAATCTTTGGTAAAACAACAACGCCGTTGTTTCCTATCAAGGCAGAAGGAGGCTTTAAAAAAATTTTGGGAGTATCTGGTAAAGAAAGTTCAAGTTCATCGATATGCTTTTTGTAATTCTTTGCTACTGCGAGAATCTTTGTAGGTTTTAAATCTATTTGCTTTCCTTCAAACTCTAATTTTACCAAGAATTTCCTCCTCTTAGTTTTGCATAAAGAATAAGACAAATTTCTTTCCAGTCAAGAGGTATATCCTTGACTTTTAAACCAAAATTTTTAAATTACAATTATTAATGAGGAGATAGACTTGAAGAAGAAAATAAAAGTGGCAATCATATTTGGTGGAAGATCTGCAGAACATGAAATATCAATTATTTCCGCAAAGAATATAATAGATGCGATTGACAAAAATAAATATGAACCAATCCCAATTGGTATAGATAAAGATGGGACTTGGTATTTACAAGAAGATTTCGATTTAGAAAGCAATAATCCAAAATTCATAAAATTAAATAAATCTAAAGAAAAAGTGATTCTTGTTCCTTTGAATAACTCGAATGAATTGATAAGCATTACAACTAAGAAAAGTAAAGGAAAAATAGATGTTGCTTTTCCAGTTTTACATGGTCCATATGGCGAAGATGGTTCAATTCAAGGTCTATTTAGAATGGTTAATGTTCCTTATGTAGGTGCTGGAGTTCTTGGTTCAGCTATAGGCATGGATAAAGATGTATTAAAACGTCTTCTCAGAGATGCAAAAATCCCAATCCCGAATTTTAAAACTTTTACAAAATTAACAATAAAAAATATAACCTTCAAAGAAATAGCAAAAATTGTTGGAGTTCCAATGTTTATAAAACCGGCAAAATTAGGCTCTTCTGTTGGAATAAGTAAAGTCAGAGATGAAAAAGAATTCAAAAAAGCTTTAGATATTGCTTTTCAATATGACAATAAAATATTAATTGAAGAATTCATAAAAGGTAGGGAAATAGAATGTTCTATTCTCGGAAATGACAACCCAATTGCTTCTATTCCAGGAGAAGTTATAGTAAAGAGTGATTTCTATTCATATGAAACCAAGTATTTAGATGAAGATGGAGCTTATTTAGAAATTCCAGCAAAATTACCAAAAAGAATCTCAAAAAGAATTCAGGAATATGCAATTGAAGTTTTTAACGTTCTTTCTTGTGAAGGAATGGCAAGGGTGGACTTTTTCTTACGAAATAACACTGAAATATTAGTGAATGAAATAAACACCATTCCAGGCTTTACAAAAATAAGTATGTATCCAAAACTATGGGAAGCAAGTGGGATCTCTTATCCTGAGTTAATTGATCGCCTTATTCAACTTGCCCTCGAAAGATTTCATAGAGAAAGAAAACTTAAAATATCTTTCAAATAAAAATTTCTATTTTTGTATGAACAAGAAAAGTTAAAACTGCTATAAGAGCAAAATATATATAAAAAATCATCTTTTCATTAAAAGGCTTTTTTATACAAAAATAAAAACTCAATCCTCCAAGAGGGACTGTTGCAAAAAATAAAGGATAAAATCTCAGGATGATAGGCACAAGAAGATAACTCAAAAAGATAAGAAGAGCATTTATTTTTCTTCCTTTTTCTAAGCCAAATATTGTAAATAAAGTTCCAACATCTGTCTTCTTATCTCCTTTATAATCTGCAAGGTCTCTAAAATTTAACGATAAAAATAAGGGAATGAAAATAAACAAGGCTGATTTCAAAGGAAAAGAAATTAAAGGATTATAAGGATTGAAGAGTGCAAAGCCTGCTACTGCGGTAAGTAAAGAAGCAAAGGCAAGAATAAAAATTGACAAAGGGAAAAACCGTTTCAAACGAAAAGGTCTTGAAGAATATGTAAAATGAAGAGTATGTCCAAATAAAACGAGAAGGAATATCCTATAATTTATAACAAAAGCAAAGAGTAAAGAAACTAAGAAAAAGAATACACTTAATATTTTGTAATATTTGATAGGGAAAAGCTTAGGATTTAAAAGAGTGTTCTTCTCTGAAAAATGATCTGTTTCAATATCATTTATATCATTTACAATAAGAGAGGTCTGGAAAGAAAAGAAAATGGAGAATAAAAGGAGAATAGAATTTAAATAATTTATATTTTCATTATAAATATAATTACCAAGAAGAATTCCAAATCCTGTAGGAAAAATATAATGAATAGCAATAAGGGGCCTTGAACTGCACAACCAGGTTTTTATAAATCCAGGAATTTTTATTCTAATAAATAAAAAACCAAAAATTATTAGAAAAAAAGGTAAAAGAAAGTTCATTTTTGTAGCTCCTTTATTTTTAGTTTTGCAGGAAAATAATCAGGACTAATATTTAAGGCTCTTTCATACATCTGATAAGCTTCTAATTTTTTATCTTCTACTTCGTAAATTAACCCAAGATTATAATAAGCCTCCACTTGATTTGGATTCAATCTTAACGATTTAAGAAAAGAGTCTTTTGCCTTCTCAAAATTTCTTTGGGTTAAGTAAATTACTCCTAAATTGTTGAAAATGGCGTCATTATCAGGTTCAATTTCAAGAGCTTTCAGAAATTGCTTTTCTGCTTCTTTAAGATTACCTTTTTTATAATATATTATACCCTTTCCAGAGAGGGAAGCCTCAAATCGTGGATTATAACTAAGGGAGATATTAAACATCTTCCAAGCACTCTCTAAATCTCCTTTACTAAGATAAAAATCACCTCTTATCTGATAAAGCTTATATTTAGGAATTCCATATCGTGAGGCTTTTTCTATAGCTAAATTTAGTTCATTCTCTTCTCCTAATCTTGAAGCAAGTTGAGCAATTTTTCCATAAAATTCCCCATAAGAAAGCTTTTTCTTTATAGCTTTTTTATAAAGATCAATAGCTTCTTTGTATTTGCCACTTTGGGTGTATGCTTGAGCTAAAGAAAGAATTGTTTCATAATCCGGGTTAACTATCTTTTCAAGAAGTTTAATTCCTTCATCTAAATTTCCAAGATTAAGAAGACATTGTCCTATTCTTTTTTCAGTCTCTTTGTCACTTTTCTTTAAACTATTTATTCTCAAATATAGAAGCAATGCCTTTTTATATTCTTTGTTTAAAAAGAAAGTCCAAGCAGAGAGCTCTTTTCCTCTTAATTCTATTACTCTCTTTTCTATTGGAATTATTGCTTTTAACGTGTAATCTTGGAAAATTAAAGAAAACCCTGCTAAAAAAGATGGTAAAATTAAAACCCATTTTGGACGAAAAAATTTTTTGAAAAGATAGAGAATAAAAACCAAAATTAAAAATATCCATCCTAGAGATAAACTGAAAATTATTATTCCTGTTACAATCCCTTGGAATTCAAGAGAATCCAACTTTTCCTGTGAAACCCTATTAGTAAGAATTATAATCCATATTCCTAAAAAAATTATAAGATAAAATATTGGATCCATCAATAAAAAAGTATAATATTTTAAAATGAGAAATAAAGCATATAATATCCCAATAAAAAAAGTAGAAACAGAAATAAAGATGTATTCTGAACTCAATAATTCTCTTAATCTTTTCTTTTCCAGATAGCTAATTAAAATGAGAGCCAAAATGATAGATGTAGAGAAAATTACCCCATAGTTCTGGCTATCTATTGGTAGAATGCCACTATTTAAAAATGTAGTAGGGTTAAATTTCTTGTATCCGAGATAAAGAGGAATATTGGCAATTGTATTCGGAAGAACCCCGTGAATGAGAATAACAACAAAAATAATTAGAGGAGCAATTATAGATTTAAAATAATTTTTTGTTTTCATTACAACATAGAAAAAACTACCAAAGAGGATAAGTAATATTTCTACTCTTTGACCCCAACTTGCTTCGTAAATGTCCTTCCAAAAAAGAAAAAATCTATGAGCCTCTCTTAATTCTTTAAAGCTACTTAAATAAGCTAAATTATAACCACTTCCTTTTGAAACCAAAACATCAATTATTGGAGCTATAACTATGACAGAAATTCCGAAGGTTAAGAAATTTACAATCTTCACTAATTCTTCTTTTGTTAAAAATTTAAAAATAAGAAGAACCCATAAAAAAATAGAAAAATAAAACAAAGGAAAATGAACAAATAACATATAGAAAGAATTAGACAAAATAATAGAAAAACCCAAAATTTGTTTCTCTTCAAAAGAACTCTCAAGGATATTTCTTGTTAAAATAATGGAAAAAAGAGTTAAAAAAATATTTATAAATGAATACTTCTCTTTTTCTATCTTATCGATTATCTTTTTTATCAACTTCCTTATATTTGGAAAAGAAGGGAGAGTCCCCTCTCCCTTCTTTTAGTTTCAAAACGTATCTTTTCTATTTTATTACCGCCAGTTTTGCTGTTCCGGTTCCACTTGGTGTATTAACCACAATATAATAAATCCCTTGAGATAAACCATCCGTAGTAAAGGTTAGGGTATTTTCTCCAATTTCATTAATTCCCTCAAACAAAGTTCTAACTTCTTGACCAAGAGGATTGAATAAAGAAACATTTACATAACCTCTTATTGGCAAAGTATATCTTAGAGTTGCCTCATTTGTAGCTATAGAACGATCAAGAATACAAGAAATCTTTCTGTTTACAATATCTTCCTCAATACCTTGTGTATTTCCCCATGAATCAAAATAAACTTTCTCGTTATTCTCTCCAACATACGCAATCGCAGGGAATAAAGTAAACATAGTTACAGCTGGTCTTATTAGACTAGTCGGATAATCTGCATAAGAGGTATCTGGTCCCCATGCACTGTCATTAGAATACCAAATAAAAGAACGAACAATTGGGTTTTGCCAATCAGAAGTAGCTCTTACATAACTTACAAAAGGATTAAGGCCAAATGTTGGATTTTCAAAAATCATTATATTTGGTAGAATCTCTTGATTTTCCGGAGTGCTATTTGCAGCTTGAGGGGTTGACCAAGTCACTGCGGAATCTTGACTCCAAGACCACATTAAGTTCCATTCATTAGCATACTTTGCCCAAATCACCCAAACATTTCCAGAACCATCATAAGCTGCCGCAATTTTTGGACGCATTTTAAAATTAGAGTCTGATTCAAGTGTTTTAGGCCAAAAAGGGAAAAAACCCCAACTATTTCCTAAATTTAGACTGCGACGCACTCGTATCATATATTTTCCATCCGAAAAGGACCGATAAGCTAAATATAAAATACTATCAGGAGCATAGGTAATATCTGGTAAAGAAACATTACCTGTGGCAATCTGAGTCGGTGTACTCCAGGTAAATCCTCTATCTTGAGTTTTAGTAAATTTTATCTTTGCATTACTTTCTGTCCCACCTGCATAGGCAACGAAAATAGAATAATTACTCCTAATACCCCTATCTGAACACACAGAATAACTATTCACTGAATCATTGGCTTGGGCTAAAAACTGGGATGTTCCAGGGATTAGTTCATCATTAGAAATTTTATAACTCGCCGAATAGATATCTCCACCACTAAAAAAATGACGACAAAAGATATGGTAAGTTGTATCAGAACCTCTTATGACATAAGGTTCAGTTATCTCGTTGGAAAATTTTACCTCTTCAACTAAACTCCAACTTTCTCCAGAATTCAACGACTTAAAAACTCTTAATGTTGAATCTGGACAGGCAACAACTGTGAGAACAGTAGAGTCTGCAAAATAATCCATATCAATTTCATCATCATCTATTCCATAAGAAGCGCCCCAAAAATCAATTCTAACTTTGCCATCATAAAGAAGGAGATCTGTCCCCCACCTGAGTTTAGCACTATTTTCGGGCTTTAAATCTTTAGCTTGAGCTGCTACAAAAGTAAGCAAAAAAATAAGCAATACTAATCTTTTTATATCCTTCATATCTAACCTCCTTTTTAATTATTCAATAAATATTATAACAATATTTATAACTTTGTCAATATTTTTATAAATTTTGTAACAAAAGATAAATCAAACCTATTGCAAAAAGTAATTTTTTTATTATATTATATTAATATTTTCAAATATCGGGGGGTCACTCTCTCAACTAAACAGCTGAGTCCCTCACTTCAAATCTCGAACTCAGCTAAAAGTGACCCCTCAACCTTTTAAAATAAGAATTTTAAATTTCTATAGCCATTGACAAAGCGAAACATAAAGGTAATATTTTATTATGTTATTTGAGGTTCTTAAATCCAAAATACATATGGGTAAAATAACTGAAATAAATAAAGAATATGAGGGCTCAATAACAATTGACGAAAGACTTGCCTTAAAAGCCGATATTTTGCCTTATGAAAAGGTTCTTGTAAGTGATGTAGAGAACGGAAATCGTTTTGAGACCTATGTTATTTATGGAAAAAAAGGCGAAATCTGTGTTAATGGAGCTGCAGCTAACCTTGTGAAAGTTGGGGATAGAGTCATAATAATGTCCTTTGCCTTAACCCCGGATAGAAATTTAACACCGAAGATAATTAAGGTTGATGAAAATAACAATATAATAGAATAAAAACTTTGAATACCCCCCCTCTTCCCAAATGGATTAAAAAAGCTCTTAAAAGAAAAAAACTTGCTGAATCTCTTAAAGAGGCTCTTTATTCAAGAAATCTTTATACGGTTTGCGAAGAAGCAAGATGCCCAAATATTGGAGAATGCTTTTCTCAAAAAGTAGCTACCTTTCTTATAATGGGAAATATTTGCACAAGAAATTGCAAATTTTGCGCAATTAATAAAGGAATTCCTAAAGAAATAGATGAAACTGAACCTATTAGGATTGCAAAAGAAATAAAAAAACTAAATCTAAATTATGTGGTAATCACTTCTCCAACTCGAGACGATCTTGAGGATGGAGGAGCTGGGTTTTTTGAAAAAACTGTTAAAGCAATAAAAAAATTAAATAAGGGAATAAAAGTAGAAGTTCTTATTCCTGACTTTAAAGGAAACTTAGATTCTTTAAAGAAAGTATTGTCATCTAATATTGATGTTTTAGGTCATAATATAGAAACTGTTCCAAGGCTTTACCCAAAGGTTCGATTAGGAGCCATTTATGAAAGGTCTCTTAAAATCTTAGAAGAAGCTTCTCAGAATAGTAGACTCCTAACAAAAAGTGGATTTATGGTAGGATTGGGAGAAGAAAAAAGGGAAGTAATAGAACTTCTGAAAGAATTAAAAAGAGTAGGATGTAAAATAGTGACAATCGGACAATATTTTCCTCCTTCTCTTAAACATTTACCCGTGAAAAGATATTTATCCTATGAAGAATTCAAAGAACTTGAGAGAATCGCTTTTGAGATTGGATTTGATTATGTAGCTTCTGGACCTCTTGTGAGGAGTTCATATAAATCAGCAACTATCTTCTATTTTGTTAAAGGAAAAACTAAATCATAAAGTAATGACCTTTAAGATTCTATAGGCTTTCTTACCTCTTGTGTTGACTTTTAATTTTGGAAGCTTATATTTATATTATGAATAAGATATTTTTAATATTTGCTCTCCTTTCTTTCTGGAGTTGTAGAAATCCAGAGGAAACAGAAAATATAAAAAAGGAAGAAAGCTTATCTTCTTTTGTTCTCAAAAATTATAAAGGAAGTAAGCTTAGTTGGAGATTAATTGCAAAAAAAGCAAAAATCTCAGATACAATTTCCATATATGGGTTAGAAGTGGAATTTTTTGAGATAAATTCAGGAATTTCTTCTATTTTAAAGGCTGATAGTGGATTTATTTTCAATAATAATAAAGATTTAAAGGTAATGGGAAATGTGGTAATTACATCTAGTGATTCAATGAAATTATGGACAGATGAGTTAAACTGGTCTGAAGATAGACAAAAAATCTTCACAGATAGTGAAATTAAATACTCTAAAGGAAAAGAAACTTATAAAGGTAAAGGGCTTGAAGCAGATCCAGATTTAAAAAAAATAATCATAAAAGAAAAGTTTACTGGAGAAGGTGAATTTAAATGATCCTCTTCTTTTTAATGATTCCATACAAAATTAGCTCAGGAACTGTAGAAATTATTGATAGAAATCAAACTATATTTAAAGGAGGTGTTGAAATTTATTCTGACGAAATCTACATAAGAGCAAAAGAAGCTTTTCAAACAGATACCTCCTTAGCTTTAATTGATAGCGTCTTTTTAAAAAGTAAAAATTTTTCTATGAGTTCTAATGTCTTAAATTATAAAATTCCATTTAAAACTATCTTTGGAAAAGGGAATATAAAAATATGGAGAGAAGATACTTTAAAAGGGGATTCCTTGGTTTTCTTTAAGGAGGAGGAAAAAGGAATTTTGTTTGGGAGTTTAATCTATACTTCTGATACAATTGAAGTAAAAGGAGAAAGAGCAGATTTCTGTAAAGATTCTATAATAATTAAAGGCAAGCCAGAATTTAAAACCCCAAGTATAACGATTACAGCAGATAAGACTACTTACACTCTAAAAGACTCTACCTATAAATTTATTTCTGAAGTTATTTTTAACCATAGAGATTTTTATGGGCGTTCTGGAAAGTTACTTTATAATATAAATAAAAATATTTCTACTCTAATAAATGAGCCATTAATTGTAAAAAATAAAGATTCTATAATGGGTGAAATCATTACTGTTGACCATAAGACCAATATTTTAAGAGCATTATATGGAAAAGTCGCAACACAAACTAAGGAAGGTAAGAATATTGTGTGGGGAGACACAATAAATATCTATTACAATAAAGAAACAATAGACAGTGTGCTTGTAAAAGGAAACCCAAGAGGAAGATTTATTAAAAATGATACTACGAGCGGAAGATCTAGTTAAAAAATACAATAGAAAAACAGTTGTTAATAATGTAAAACTTGAGGTAGAGCAAGGAGAAATTGTTGGCCTTTTGGGACCAAATGGGGCAGGAAAAACAACGACTTTTTATATGATAACAGGATTTATAAAACCGGAATCAGGAGAAATTTATTTAGATAAAGAAAGAATCACAGATAAACCTATGCATAAAAGAGCCCAATTAGGGATTGGTTATTTACCTCAAGAGGCTTCAATTTTTAGAGGTCTTTCAGTTGAAAATAATTTACTCTCTGTACTTGAAATTTTAGTCAAGGATCCTAAAGAAAGAAAAAAAAGATTCGATCTCTTGGTGAGCGAATTTAACTTAACCCCTATCCTTAAAAGAATGGCTTATAATCTTTCTGGAGGAGAAAGAAGAAGAGTTGAAATTGCAAGAGCACTCACTTCAAACCCCAAATTCTTACTCTTAGATGAACCCTTTACTGGAATTGATCCAATCACTAGAGAAGAACTTCAAGAACTGGTGTTAGTGCTTAAGAAGAAAAATATAGGAATTTTAATAACCGATCACAATGTGAGAGAAACTTTAGAGATCACAGATAGAGCTTATTTAATGTATGATGGAGAAATAATTCTAAAAGGTAAGGCAGAGGATCTCATCTCAAGTAAGAAAGCTAAAAAATTGTATTTAGGAGAAAAATTTAGGTTATAAAATGGAAGAAGATAAAAAATTTTATATACAAAAACTAAGACATGGTTTAAGGCTTGAGCAAAAGTTAAGTCCTCTTCAGGTCTTAATGATAAAAATTTTACAATGTCCTCATCTCGAGTTAAAAGATTTAATAAGACAAGAGATAGAAAGAAATCCACTACTAATAATGCCAGAAGAAGAAATTCCTGAGAGAATAGAGATAGAAGAGCCTCCTTCTTCCGAAGATGAAGAATCAACAGAGAAACTTCTTAATAAAGAATTAAGAGATTTTTTTAAAGAAGATTTTATTAATTACTTCACTCCATCTGAAGAGGAAGAATCTGAAGGTCTTCAAATACCTTATGTATCAACTCCTTATGAAGAGCTAAAAATGGATCTTAGGATGGAACTGTCTGATGAAAAATTGATAGAAGTTGGAGAATACATAATTGATTCACTTAATGATAATGGATTTTTAGACATTCCTCTCCCAACAATAGCCGAATATTTTAATATTCCAGAAAAGGATGTAGAAAAAGTCCTTAAGATTATCCAAGATTGTGCTCCTCCAGGGATTGGGGCAAGAAACGAAAGAGAGGCAATAAGATTATATCTTGAAAGAAACTATGAAGACCCAAAATTGGAACTCACTATAGTCAACGATTTCTGGGAAGAATATAAGAAAAAAGAAATAAAAAAGATTGCTACAAAATTAAACATAAGCTTAGAAGAAGTAAAAAACGCCATAAAAAAAATTGGGAAAATTACACCTCGTCTTTTAGGAAGTAGTTTTGGGGAAGTGAATTATGTTATACCCTCTATAATTGTTGAAAAGGAAGATAAAGAATTAAAAATTTCTATAAATGAGCCTGAACTTCCTTTCTTTAGATTAAATCCAAAATATATTGAAATCCTACAAGCCCCTGAAAAATTTGATAAAAAAACAATAAAGTTTGTTGAAAAGTGGATGGAAAGGATAAGAATAATTCTCCAAACTCTTGAGTTAAGAAAGAAGAATTTTAGAAAAGTAATAGAGTATATATTAAATACCCAAAAAGAATTTATTGAGAAAGGAGTAATGTATATGAAACCCCTTTCTCTCAAAAAAATAGCAGAAAATACTAATTTATCTGAATCTACTATCTCAAGATATATAAAAGATACCTATATTCAAACTCCAAAAGGAGTTTTTCCTATAAAATATCTATTGAGTGGAGGGCTTAAAACAGAAACGCAGAGCATTTCTACAAACTTAATTAGAGAGAAGATAAAAAGAATGATTGAATCGGAAGGGAGTAAGAAATTGTCTGATATAGAAATAAAAAAAGAATTAGAAAAAGAAGGAATAAATATTAATCGACGAACCGTGGCAAAATATAGAACTCAAATGGGGATACCTCCTAAATCAAAAAGGAAAAAAGAAGTCTTAGATTAAAAAGAAATAATTTAAATCTTAAAGATGAAGAAAAAAATTCAATGCATATTTGATATACTCGAGAGAAGTCGCTCAGGTTATATAAGCTTAAAAGTTCTTAAGAAAAAGTGTGGTAAACACATAAGGTCCACGTTAAAAGAGCTTGAAAAACAAGGTAAAATTGTATCAAAAGGGGAAAAATTTGCTCTTCCCCATAAAGTAGGATATATAAAAGGAATTTTTGATGGAAAAAGCGAAGGATTTGGTTTCCTAATGCCTTCTTCCGAAATGAGAGATTTGTTTATTGCTCCCGGAAACACTTATACAGCTTTAAATGGAGACCTAGTTTTAGGAAGAATAATCGGAAAATCAAGAGGTAGATGGAAAGCAAAAATAGAAAAGATATTAGAACGTTCCAGAAAATACTTTATAGGAGAAGTAATCTCTATAGACGGGAAATTGATGTTTAAACCACAAAATAAAAATATCCCTCATTTATTTGAAATTCAAGAGATCGATAATAAAATAAAAGAAGGAGATTACATTCTTGTTGAATTTGTAAAATGGACGACAACCACCCTTCCACCTCTTGTAAAATTTTGTAAAAAAATAAATAAAAGTAACTTATACAAAGTCATTGTAAAAGAAGAATACAATTTGGAAAATACCTTTTCAAAAAAAGCATTAGATGAAGCAAAAAATTTTTCTTTTATTTCAACTGAAAGGAGAGAAGATTTTACTTTTTTAAAGACATTTACTATTGACCCTTCTGATGCTAAAGAATTAGATGATGCGATTTCAGTAAATAAAGACAATAATGGGTTTCATCTCTGGGTTCATATTGCTGCTGTTAGTGATGTAGTAAAAAAGGATTCAGCTATTGATAAAGAAGCCAAAGAGAGAGGCTGCACTACATATCTTCCAAACGAAACCTACTTTATGATGCCTGAAGAAATAACTAGATCCTTAAGTCTTGAGGAGAACAAAAAATTACCCACAATAACGGTTTACATTAAATTTGATAAAAAGGGTAATCCCATAAAGAAAGAGTTTTACAAATCCGAAATAAAATCTTATAAAAAGTTTTCTTATGAAGAAGCCCAAGAGATTCTTGATGGGAAAAAGAATTCTGAGTTAGAGTCAGACCTCCAAATCGCTTCAGAACTTGCAAAAATTCTCTTTGAAAAGAGAAGAAGAGAAGGATATCTTGACTTCTACAAAGAGGAAGTGAAAGTAATCTTCGATAACTCTGAACCAGTAGGTATTCTCCCCATAAAGGAACTATGGACACACAAAATCATTGAACAATTTATGATAGCTGCAAACGAAGCTGTGGCGGAACAATTAGAAAAAAGTGAAAATCCTGGACTTTATAGAATTCACGAAGAACCAGAAAAAAGAGAATTAGAACAATTTAAAAAACTTGTAGAAAATCTTGGATTCCACCTCCCATCTTTAGAAAGGAAAGATTTATCCAAATTTCTTGAGGAAATAAAAGATTCTTCTTACAGAAGAGTGTTAAATTACGAACTTTTAAGATGTATGAAAAAAGCAAGATATATTGCAAGACCCCAACCTCACTATGGTTTGGGGTCAAAGCTATATACCCATTTTACTTCTCCTATAAGAAGGTATCCTGATATTGTTGTTCAAAGACTACTTTTTGGAGAAAGTTACTCACAGGAAGAATTAAAATTGATAGCCGACCATGCAACTGAGCAAGAATGGAAAGCAGATTCTGCAGAAAGAGAAATAACAACCTACTTCATTTTAAGATATTTAGAAAAAAATCCTGATAAGGCTGTAAAAGGAATAATAACAAATGTTTCATCTAATGGAATATGGGTAGAACTGGAAGATTTCCTTGTAACAGGGTTCATTCCTATTAGGATGCTCCCTCCCGACAGCTATAAAATAACAAATAGTTCTCTTTCAGGTAAATATTATAAGTTCCATATAGGAGACCTTTTACTATGCAATATTTATACTGTTTCTCCTTTAAAAGGGGAATTAACTTTTGAATTTGCAGGTAAAATAGAAAAGAAAAAATAAAATTTTTGATGTTTTTATTTATATAAATTGCGTCTATTTATGTAGGTTAAAACTTCCTTTGGAAGAAGAAAATCAACTGGTTTGCCTTCTTTAATTTTATCTCTTATTTCTGTTGAAGATATTTGGACTATTCTTGAATTAAGTAGGATTAAGCCCTTTGGAAATTTTTTAGGGATTACTACACTCCTTCTAAATACAAAAACTTTCACCAATTTTAAAATTTCTTCCCATTTATACCATTTTTTGAAATCACAAGCCTGATCCTCCCCTATAAGAAGACAAAGTTCTTTTTCTTTTTTAAGTAATTCTTTTATTGTATCATAGGTGTAGGATATTCCCTTCCTTTTAGACTCTATATCTAAAACTTCAAAAAATTTACTACTCTTTGTAGCTAATTTTAACATATTATATCTGTCTTTAAATGGAAGAGAATCCTCAGAATTCTTAAAAGGAGAACGCCAGGCTGGAACGAATAATATTTTTTCAAGGTTTAATAAATCTAATGCATCTGTAGCAAGTATTAAATGCCCAATATGGACAGGATCAAAATTCCCACCAAAAATTCCTTTCACTTTTTCAACTTACTCAATTTTTTCTGGGCTTTTTCTTTTAATTCTCCCTCAACTTTCTCGTAGTATGAAATTGCAAGAGAATCAGAATTATTAGAAAGAGCTATATCCCCAAGTAATAAATTGGCCTTATCTTTCCACCTCTCGCTTTTCTCTGCCACTTTTTCAAGATAAAAAACCGCCGCTTCCTTAATACCTACTTTAAGATACATCTCCCCAATTTCAAGTAACTTCTTATTTAACTTTTCTTCAGCATTTTTCTTACCTTCTTTAGCTTCATCTAACCATTTTGAATAAGGATACTTTTTTATAAACATCTCATAGGTCTTTATTGCCTCTTCTGTTAAAGTCTGATCTCTCTGAGGTATAGGACTCATCCTTTCCATACATTGAGCAATCCTCAATAATCCTTGTTCACTCCAAGAAGAATTAGGAAAATTATTTACAAGAAATTGGAACTCATTAAGTGCCTCATCATATATTTTTAATTTATAATATGATTCAGCATAATAAAATTGAGCATCGTCAATCCAGTGACTTCCCGGATATCTATTAAAGAAAGTTTTAAAGTATTCAATTGCTTTTTTATATTTTCCTTGGTTAAATAATTCAACAGCTAACTTAAACTCTTCGTCTGCAGAACCTAGCTCGGGAATAACATTTTTCCCACAAGAAATAAATAGAAAAGCAACAAGTAAAAAAGTGTATCTCTTCAAGATTTTTCCTCCATATTTTTTATAATTTCAAGAATCTCTTCCGCCTCTTTTCTAATCCTAGGTTTAGCTAATTTATTGATTTCCAGAACCTTGTGGTAACACTCCTTTGCTTCTTCATATTGTTCCTGACTAAACTTTATATCTCCCAATAAAAAATATGCATCATCAACTAAGATCTCTGGAATTCCAAGAGAAATAACTTCTCTAAGATACAACTCCGCTGATTCATAATTTCCTTCTTCAAATCTCTTTTCCCCAAGTTTAAAAGAAATTTTTCCAAGCCAATATCTTAATCGCCAATTTGAATATTCCTTTATTGCTTCTTTAAGAACTTCATAAGCTGACACTAAGTCATCCATACTTATGTAAGATTGAGCTAATTTCAACCTAACATCTCCATTTTTGTTATCATACTCTAATCCCTTTATATAAAAATTTATGCTTTTCTCATATTCTCTCGAATCAAAAAACCAATCTCCCATTAAGATATTTTTGTCCTTTAGATCATATCCAGGGTCTATTTCCAAAATTTTTGAATAAATCATTACAGCAGTAAAAGTTTTTCTTTTCTTTGCAGATTTTTCAGCCTCTTCTATAAGTTTTTCAAGAACCTTAGGTTTCCATTTTGGATCCTTAGCAATTAATTTATCAAAACACTTCAAAGCTCTCCTCGGGGCATTCAAATTCAAATAGATTTCTCCCTGAAGGAAAATTTCTCTTGGGACTTCGGAGTTTTCCAATAGAATTAAAGCTCTGGTAGGTTTAAGCGAGCGATAGTATTCAAAAGCCTTATTATAAGTGCTTTCTTTTCGGCAACAAAAAAACAAAAGGAGTAATATTAGAGAGATTTTATATTTCTTTAACAACTTCAACAATTAATTTAGAAAGTTTAGGAGCGGCCTTATTTGCAGCTTCTAAAACAACTTCATGACTTACCTCTTCCATTGCATCAGGCAAGCACATATCTGTTATTACTGAAAGACCGAGGATTTTTCTTCCCATCCATTTCGCTACAATTACCTCAGGAACCGTTGACATTCCAACCGCATCTGCTCCTAAGATCCTTATCATTCTATATTCAGCTCCAGTCTCAAAAGTCGGACCTTGGAGACCAAAATAAACACCTTTTCTTATCATTATTCCCATCCTTAACGCAATATCTTCTGTCTTTTCCACTAAAGTCTTATCATAAGTATTAAACATATCAACAAACCTAGGACCAAACCGTTCATCATTTGGTCCTCTTAGAGGATGCTCAGGGAAAAAATTAATATGGTCAGTTATAATCATTATGTCTCCCCTTTTAAAAAGAGGATTTACACCTCCAGCAGCATTTGTAACTATAAGAATCTTTATTCCCAAAAGACACAAAAGCTTTGTGCCAAAAGTGACCTTATCCATATCATAACCCTCATAATAATGAAATCTTCCGTTCATCACACAAACTTTTTTCTCTTTAATTTGACCACAAACAAGATCTCCGGAATGTCCTTTCACTGTAGAAGTAGGAAAATTTGGGATATCTTTGTAAAGGATCCTTACGGGATTTTCAATCGACTCAGAAACATCTCCAAGTCCAGAACCAAGAATTATACCGATATCAAAATTTTCAAAATTAACTTTTTTTATAATATATTCTTTACTTTCTCTCAAAGATTCAAAACTTCTATCTTCAAAAGCCATTTCTCTCCTCTATTCCTTAAATAGTTCTTGAACTTTCATTTTTGCTTTTTCAACTTCTTCAGCCTTCTCCTTTTGACCAACAGTAATCTCTGGGCCCTTAATATTTTCAACCTCTTCAAGCATTTTAAGCTGAGAAGCTAAAAAACTTCTAAACTGAATAATAAAGCCATTTCTTTGACTTTTTAAAGCACTAATTTGACTCTGAAGATCTTTTACTTTAGAAGCAGCTTCTTCTATAATTTCACTTGCCTGTAATTTAGCTTTTTGAATAATCATTTCAGCCTCTTTCCTTGCATTTCTTCTCATTTCATCAGTTGTTCTTTGAGTTGAGGTTAAAGTGTCCTGAAGAGTTTTTTCCATTCTTTTATAATCTTCAATTTTGGAATCTAATTCTTTTAATTGTTCCGCCATTCTTTTATTCTCACGAATTAAATTCTCTATTTCCTTTGCTAACATTTCAAGGAAAATATCTACTTCATTTTTATCATATCCCTTAAAAGATCTTCTAAACTCCTGTTTTCTAATATCTAAAGGTGTTATTTTCATAAAACCTCCTTTTTAAAGTGGAGGCGGCGGGAATCGAACCCGCGTCCGAAATACCTGTTTGTAAGCTTCTACACGCTTAGTGATTGTTTCTCTTCTCGCTATTCCTTTACCCAATCACAGGATTAGAATAGCTCAGCCAGTTTTAAATTCGGTTACAAAAATACTGGCGGATTTTTGTAACCTATCTCCTTTTTATGACGCCCTTCTTTAGAGTAAGGAGAAGACTCTAAAGAGGACGGGCAGCTTTTTATTAAGCTGCCATGGCATAATTGAGATTGCCATTTATTATAAATGTCACAGTTTAACGAGTTATGACAACTCGGCGTGCCACTTACAATCCAGCAGTATTCCGTCGAGATCCAATTCGCCCCCATTGTTTATTTTATATATTAATAATCTAATCAATATAAGTCAACCCCTATTTTTAGAAATTAAAGAATATTAAGAAAGAAATTAATTAAAAAATTGTATTAATAATATTCACAAACTTTTTATACTCAACCATATTTTCTATATTAATATTCTCTTGATCCACTTTCTCCATTATTTCTATAGTTTTTGGTTTATTATAAATAATCGTATCATAACCTGACATTATTATTGTATCTACCTCACCATAAAAACCTATATGATCGAGAGAATCGAGACGATCTACAACTACACCATCATCATCAATTGCTGCTATATAAGTTGAACCGAAAGAAAAAACTGTGATAGAATAAGTTCCATCTTTATCCACCTCAAGATCATAACCTCTAAAAAAATCGGGATCACGTAAAGCTTCACCATTAAGAGTATCTATCTCGTTTAGACAATTTAATAAATTTACATCGCCTTTAATAGCAAGAACAACCTTACACTCCGTTGAATTCACTTTACCAGAAATTGTAGTAAGGACATCCGAAATTTCTTCACACCCAATTATAAAGAAAAAAATCATCATTCCATAAAATATTTTCTTTTTCATATTATACCTCATATATCTCTTAAAAGCGGGAAAGAAGTAAGAACTTATTCTTTCCCGCTTTATTTATTATATGATTTTAATTACCAGGAACTATCCAGAACCGGCTTCTTTCTCCGCAATTTTCTTGAGTTGTTCGTTAGCGTAAATTGCGACTTCTACACGACGATTTAATCTACGACCTTCCTCTGTCTCATTGCTGGCAATAGGCTGTTGTTCTCCATAACCCATCACTGTAAAACGAGTAGGATCAACTCCCAAACTGGCAAGATAATTTGCTACTGATTGAGCCCTTCTTTGAGACAAATCAAGATTATATTCTTCTGAACCTATAGCATCTGTATGTCCTTCCAGCAATATATTGGTATCTTTATACTTATTTAATATTCTCGCAAGTTTTTTCAATTCTTCCATACTTTCTGGCTTTAATGTTGATTTTCCTGTATCAAAGAGTATTCCAGAATCAAAAGTAATCTTTATTCCTTCACCAACTCTCTCAATCTTTGCACCAGCAAGATCTCGTTTCATCTCTTCAGCCTGCTGATCCATATAGCGACCAATGTAGGCTCCTGCAGCACCTCCAATTGCAGCTCCTAAGATAGCTCCTAAAGCTGTATTTCCTGCCTTCTTCCCAATTAGCCCTCCAACAACTCCTCCTGTAGTTGCTCCAACTAGTGCTCCTGTTTGCTGACGGGTTGCACAACCAAGCTCTCCCAGTATTAACACAAGCACTAAAACTATTCCTACTACTCCTCTTTTCATAATCTACCTCCTTTTAAGATTTGCTTTGATTTAAAAATACACATTTTTGGTAATATGTCAAGAGTTCAATATTCATCCCAGCTTTTTATCTTAAGATCACTAAGAGATGTTTTTTGCATTGCTTCAACTAATCTCTTAGCAAGTTGTAAGTCTGTAATAAGTGGAACATTGAAATCTACAGCTTGTCGTCTTATTAAGTAATCGTTATCAAGCTCTTCCTTCTCAATATTTTTGGGAATATTTATCACTAAATCAATCTTGCCATCCGCAATATAAGTTAGGGTATTAGGTTCTTTTTTCTCTAAAGGCCAGTGGAGAACTTTTGCTTCTATTCCATTACTTTTCATAAAATCGGCAGTCCCTTTAGTCGCATAAAGTTCAAATCCCATATCTTTCAGAATTCTTGTGCTTTCTAAGAATTCTGCTTTACTATCAATAGGACCTGTGGAAAGTAAAATTGACTTTTTGGGGATTCTAAAACCAACAGAGATTAAACTTTTCAGAAAAGCTTCATTAAAGTCATCCCCAAGACATCCCACTTCCCCAGTAGAAGTCATCTCTACGCCAAGAATTGGATCAGAACCTTTTAATCTCGAAAAGGAAAACTGAGGAGCCTTAACACCTACATAATCAAGATCAAAAGCAGAGCTTTTTAAAGGAGGGACTTTCTTCCCCATTATTATCTTCGTTGCAGCCTCAATAAAGTTAATTTTAAGAAATTTAGAAACGAACGGAAAACTTCTTGAAACCCTCAGGTTACATTCTATAACTTTTACTTCGTTATCTTTTGCAATAAACTGGATATTAAAAGGTCCTGTGATATTCAAAGCTCTTGCTACTTTCTTTGCAATTATTTTTATTCTCCTCATTGTTTCTAAGTAAGTTCTCTGAGGAGGAAATACCATTGTTGCATCTCCAGAGTGAACCCCTGCATTCTCAACATGTTCAGATATAGCATAGCAATACAATTCCCCTTTATTGGCGACAGCGTCAATTTCTATTTCTTTTGCTCCTGTAATAAATTTACTTATAACCACAGGATGTTCTCTACTTACTTCTGAAGCCCTCTTAAGATAACCTTCTAATTCTTCCTCACTTAGGACAATACTCATTGCAGCTCCACTTAAAACATAACTTGGACGAACCAAAACAGGATACCCAACTTCTTTCGCAAAGTCTTCTGCGTCTTTAATTGAAGTTACTTCTCTCCAGGGAGGTTGCGAGATTCCAAGCTCGTCAAGTAATTTTGAAAATTTGTGTCGGTCTTCAGCTCTATCAATATCAATAGGAGATGTGCCAAGAATCTTAACCCCGCTCTTATATAAAGGTAAGGCAAGGTTATTAGGAATCTGTCCGCCCATAGATACAATTATTCCTAATGGTTTCTCTTTCTCATATATATCCAAAACTCGCTCAAAACTCATCTCTTCAAAATACAATTTGTCACAAATATCGTAATCAGTGCTAACGGTTTCTGGGTTGTAATTTACCATTATTGCTTTATAATTCAAATTTCTAAGTGTGGAGACAGCATTTACGCAACACCAATCAAATTCCACAGAAGAACCAATCCGGTAAGCTCCTCCCCCAAGAACAATAACTTGATTTTTCTCATTAAATTCAAGGTCATCCTCAGAAGCATTATATGTAAGATATAAATAATTAGTCTTAGCAGGATACTCTCCAGCAAGAGTATCTATCTGTTTAACATAAGGAACAATTTTTTTCTTTTTTCTTGTTTCTCTAACTTCTAATTCGGTTGAACCTGTAAGAATTGCGATTTGTTTATCTGAAAAACCTTTTCTTTTTGCCTCTTTTAAAAGCTCTTCAGAAATTTCTTCAAGTTTCTTTCCTTTTATTTTTTCCTCTACATCAATTATGTTTTTTATTTTATACAAAAACCATGGATCTACCTTCGAAAGCTTATATATTTCTTGTATTGGGTAACCTCTTTTAATTGCTTCAACAATTGCAAAAATTCTCTTATCTGTTGGCTCTTTTAACTCTTTTTCCAAATCCTCAAATTTTATATCATTACAAACAACCCCATTCATTCCAACCTCTAACATTCTAATAGCCTTCTGGAGGACTTCCTCAAAGCTCCTTCCTATTGCCATTACTTCTCCAACAGATTTCATTTCGGAACCTATATTGAAACTAACTCTTTTAAATTTTTGCAAGTCCCATCTCGGATACTTTAGAACAACGTAATCTATTGCAGGCTCAAAACAAGCAGATGTTTCCTTCGTAATAGCATTCCTTAATTCGATTAAACTATAACCTAAAGCAAGTTTAGCAGCAATAAAAGCAAGGGGATAACCTGTCGCCTTAGAAGCAAGGGCTGAACTCCTACTTAACCTTGCATTAACTTCAATTATTCGGTAATCTCCCGATTCGGGATGAAGAGCATATTGAATATTACATTCACCTACAACTCCAAGATGTCTAATCACCTTTATTGTATAAGACCTTAATTTAAAATTCTCTGAAGCTGTCAAAGTTTGAACAGGTGCAACAACAATGCTCTCTCCTGTGTGAATACCCATTGGATCAACATTTTCCATTGAACACACAACAATACAATTATCATAGCAATCTCTTACAACCTCATATTCTATCTCTTTCCACCCATCGAGATATTCTTCAACCAAAATTTGCTTTGTAAAGGAAAAAGCTTTCTTTGCTATTATTCTTAAATCTTCTTCCTTATAGGCTACTCCTGAACCTAAACCTCCAAGAGCATAAGCTATTCGGACTATAACAGGATATCCTATCTCAGAACCAACTTCAACAGCCTCCTCAACATCAGTAACAGCTTTACTCTTAGGAACTTTCAAATTTATTTCTGTAATTTTCTTAACAAATCTTGCTCTATCTTCTGTGTCTAAAATAACTTCAACCGGGGTCCCAAGAACCTCCACTCCATATTTTTCAAAAATTCCGTTTTCTCCCAATTCTGCTCCAACATTTAAACCAGTTTGCCCTCCGAAACCAAGTAAAATTCCATCCGGTCTTTCTTTCTCAATTACTTTTTCTACAAAATAAGCATCCAATGGTAAAAAGTAAATTTTATCTGTTAAATATTCTGAAGTTTGAATTGTAGCTATATTCGGATTAATAAGAACTGTTTTTATCCCTTCTTCCTTTAGGGCTTTGATTGCCTGACTGCCAGAATAGTCAAACTCTCCCGCTTGTCCAATTCTGATTGCTCCAGAACCTAAAATTAGAACTTTTTTTATATCTCTTCTTATCAAAGCGCCCTCACAAATAAATCGAAAATAAATTCAGTATCATCTGGACCTGGAGAAGCCTCAGGATGAAATTGAGAACCAAAGAAAGGCTTAGAGAGATGGATTATCCCTTCGTTTGTTTGGTCATTGTTATTATAAAACCATTCTCTCCAATCCTCAGGAAGTGTCTTAGCATCCACAGCATATCCATGATTTTGAGAAGTAATATAACATCGCCTTGTTCCAACTTCTACGCAAGGTTGATTCTGTCCTCTATGTCCATATTTTAGCTTATAGGTATTAGCTCCTGCAGCAAGTCCAAGAATTTGAGAACCGAGACATATCCCAAGGATTGGGATATTTTTAGAAATAGCTTTTCTTACATTTTCTATCGTAGCTTCACATTTTTTAGGATCCCCAGGACCATTTGAGATTAAAACTCCATCAATTTTATCCTTTGTAAAGTCAAAATCCCAAGGATATCTAATAACAGATATATCTCTCTTTAAAAAAGCTCTTATTATATTATTCTTAACTCCACAATCAACAAGACCTATTCTTTTTCTACTTCTTTTATATTCTATCACCTCCTTTACACTAACCTCGGATACTAAATTTCTCTCATTTGGATTATCAAATTCGATATCTTCATTATTAAATACAATTTTACCAAGCATTGTTCCTTTTTCTCTTAACCTTTTCGTTAACATCCTTGTATCTATTCCATATAAACCTGGAATTTTACTATATTTAAACCAATCCATAAGGGATCGTCTCGCACTCCAATGAGAATAATCAAACGAAAGGTCTGAGATGACGAGCCCTTTAACCTGAATCTCCTCTGATTCGAAATACTTCAATAATCCATCTTCTCTTTCATCTCCAGGAACCCCATAATTTCCGATTAAAGGATAAGTTAAAACAAGAATTTGACCTCTATAAGAAGGATCGGTTAGAGTCTCAGGATAACCAACCATTCCTGTATTAAAAACAACTTCTCCACTAACATTTTTTTCTTCTCCGAAAGAAAAACCCTCAAAAATAGAACCGTCTTCTAAGATAAGCTTCCCTATTCTTTCATTGTTTGACATTCACTAAATTCCTCAAAAAACCAATTAAAAAAACACCTGTTTTACAGACATTCCCTAATTTCTCTTCTTTAATTATTAAGATTACTTTCTTCACCGAATTACCCGTTTCAATATATAAGCTATTATAACTCTGTCAAGGGGATTATAAAATTTTTTTAATGCATAAGTTAGAAACAACCAAAATTTATAATTATTTTTTACTTAATAGCTCAATAGCGTGCCTTCTTGCTGTTTCAATGGAAATTTCACCTGAAATCATTCTTGCAATTTCTTCAACCCTTTCATCACCACTGATTTCCTTAACTTCTGTAACCGTTCTCCCTTCTCTTTCTTTTTTCTCAACTTTTATATGGAAACTAGCTTCTGCAGCAATAGAAGGAAGATGTGTTACACACAAGACCTGTCTTTTTTCCCCAATTTTTCTCATTTTCTCTCCTACTTTCTTGGCAAGACCTCCTCCTATTCCTGAGTCTATTTCATCAAAAACTAACCCTTCTACTTGATCCACATCCGAAAGAATAGATTTTAAAGCGAGCATAACTCGTGATAATTCCCCCCCTGAAGCAATACTTGAAAGTCTATTCCATCCTTCACCTACGTTTGGTTCAAATAAAAACCTTACTTCGTCTTTGCCTTTTTCATCTGGTGTTTCTTTTTCTTTTATCTCCACTTTAAAATGAGCTTTCTCAAAGCCCAAATCTCTCAACTCTTCTTCTACTTTCTCGGCAAATTCTTTGGAAATCTCTTTCCTTTTTTCCGAAACTTTATCTATTAATTCTTGAAATTTTTTCTCTTCGTCTTCTATCTTTCTTATTAATTCTTTCTCCCTTTCTTTTAAGGAATCTATATCAAAAAACTTCTTCTTTAATTCCTCCTTTAATATAAGAAGGTCTTCAAAACTTTTTTTATACTTCCTTTTTAGATTCTCCACTCTATCTACTATATTTGTAAGTTCAAGAAGCCTCTCTTTATCATAAGAGAGCCTATCTCTATATCTGTCAAGCTCCAAAGAAGAATCCTGAAGAATCAAATTTGCTTCTTCTAATCTCCTTCCAAGTTCTTCCAAGGTTTTATCAAAAACTCCCGCCCTTTTAACATTTGAAGTAACTAAAGACAATTTACTCAGAATTGATTGATCTCCATCGCTTAATAAAGAACTCGCATAATACATTAATTCTTTTATTTCTTCAAAATTATCAAGTTTTCTCTTCTCCTCTATCAGTTCTTGATATTCTTTAGGTTCCCATTTTATAAAATCCAACTCATTTCTCTGAAACTCATATAGCTCCTTCTTTTCGTTTATTTCCTTTTCTTTTAAAGTTATCTCTATAAGTTCTCTTTTTAGACTCTTAAGCAAATCAAATTTCTCCATCATTAATTTTCTCTCTTCCATTAATTTACCATAAGAATCCAAAAAATCTATATGAGTTTCTTCTCTTATAAGTAATTGATGCTCATGCTGACCATGAATATCAAAAAGGAGATCCCCAATTTCTTTTAAAATCTCAATATTGGCAATAGAACCATTTATGTAAATTCTTCCTCCTCCTTTTCTATTTATAATCCTTCTTATAACAAGTTCCTCTTCTTCTGGTATTCCGTATTTATCTAAAATCTTACTTATTCGTGGAGAGTTATTAAAAATCCCTTCAACAATAGCTCTATCAGTTTCTCTCCTTATGGAAGTTATATCTCCTTTATCTCCAAGTAAAAGAGAAAGCGCATTTATTATTATAGACTTACCTGTACCTGTTGAACCTGTCAGGACATTAAAACCCGGAGAGAAATTTAATTCAACTCGTTCAATAAGAGCATAGTCTCTAATTCTCATCTCCTTAATCATTTATTCCCCCAATTTAATTTTTCTCTTAAAATACTAAAATACTTCCAATCCTTAATTTTCACAACCTTCAAAGGGCTTTCATTTTTTCTAATTAAAACTTCTTCATCTTCATCAAGATTAAATAATCTCTGCCCGTCACAAATAAAATTACACGATCTTTTTACCTTTACAAGAATACGAGATTTCCAACTAACCACAATAGGGCGAAAAGTCAAAGTGTGTGGTGATATTGGTGTTATCACAAAAGCCTCAACATCCGGTTTTAAAATCGGTCCACCAGAAGAAAGAGAATATGCGGTAGACCCTGTAGGAGTAGCAATAATTAGTCCATCTCCTGAAATTTGAGTTACAAATTCATCATCTATAAATATATCTAAATTAATGACTCTAATATCCTTTGAAGAAAAAACACAATCATTCAAAGCTATTTCTTCTTTTCCTTTAAAATTAGCTTTTAAAAGAGACCTCTCCTGAATGTAATAATTTTTATCTTTAAGATACAAAAAAACTTTATCAATTTCTTCTTTTTTAATATCAGTAAGAAAACCAAGATTCCCTAAATTTATTCCCAAAATTGGTAGATTAAATTTACATACAATTGAAGCTGCCCAGAGAAATGTTCCATCTCCTCCAACTGCAATTCCAAAATCAAATTCTTTTAACTCTTCTTTTTCTTTTTTATATACAGAGACTGAATAATTATTATTCTTTGCTGCTTCTTTTATTTTTTCCAAAACAGTTTCAATATATTTTTTTCCTGGAGTATAAAAAACGATTATTTTATTTTTCATTTTCTTATCCCAAATAATATTCTATTTCTTCCAAACTGATCAGGTAAAATCGAAGCGTAAATTCTTTCAGGGATCTTTATATAAGGCAAATTAACCTCATCAATTTCAATAAGAATATACCCTCCTTTTCTTAATCTAAGAGAACCTTCTTCCAATATTTTATTTATAAAATAAACACCATTCTCTCCTCCATTAAGAGCCAGCATAGGCTCTTTCTTAACAACTTCATCCAAACTGCTTAAATTCTCTATAGGAATATATGGAGGATTAGAAATAATTAAATCAAACTTTTCCTCTTTTGAAAAACAACTTAGTAAATCTGCAATAACTATACTCACATAAGATCTAAGATTATGGAAATCAAAATTTTTCTTACATATTTTTATAGCTTTCCTTGAAATATCTGTAGCAATTATATTAGCTTCTTTTAAAGAACCAGCAATACTTAAAGATATTGCTCCCGAACCTGTTCCTATTTCAAGAATAAAAGGAGCTTTTAAATTTTTCAATTTATGAATGGCTAAAAATGTCAAAAACTCTGTTTCGGGTCGAGGAATAAAAACACCTTCCTCTATAAAAATTTTAAAACCAAGAAAATTTGTAGAGCCAATTATATATTGCCAAGGTTCTCCTTCTTTTCTTCTTCTTAAATAATTCTCAAACTTCAAAAAGGCTTTTTCATCAAGTTCTTCTTCATTAGTTAGAATCTCTTCCCTCTTTTTACCCGTAGATTCTTCCAAAAAAACAAAACTCTCAAACTCCGGATTATTGCTAAATCTGGATAATTCTTTGGTTCCAAGATCAAGAGCTTCTCTTAACTTCATTTAAAACATCCTCCCTATTAGCTGCTTTTAAACTTTCTATTAAATCATCAAGATCCCCATCAAGAAAAGAATCCAAATTATACTTAGTATAATTAATCCTATGATCGGTAATTCTATTCTGTGGAAAATTATATGTTCTTATTTTTTCACTTCGATCACCAGAACCGACCATTTGTCTCCTTTTCGTTCTAATCTCATTTTCCTCTTTCTCTTTTTCAAACTCAAAAAGTTTTGCTCGTAATAGCCTCATTGCTTTCATCCTATTTTGATATTGAGATCTTTCATCTTGACAAGTAACTACAAGTCCAGAAGGTTTATGTTCAATTCTAACAGCTGTAGCAGATTTGTTTACGTGTTGTCCTCCAGGACCTGAGGCCGAATAAAAATCAATTTTAAGATCTTCAGGCTTTATCTCTACTTCTACCTCCTCTCTTTCGGGAAGAACAGCGACAGACACAGCAGAAGTATGAATTCTACCACTAGATTCAGTAATTGGAACTCTTTGCACACGATGGATTCCACTTTCAAATTTCAAATTCCCATAGACATTTTTACCAGAAATAATAGTGATAACTTCTTTATATCCATTCATCCCTGTTTTATTAAAATCAACCACTTCAAATTTCCATCCTTTACTTTCTGCATAACGAGAATACATTCTCAGAAGATCCGCGGCAAATAAAGCCGCCTCTTCTCCTCCAGTTCCTGCACGAATTTCAAGAATCACATTCTTATCATCATCAGGATCTCCAGAGATCAAAGCCTCTTTTATTTCATCTAGTAATCTCTTACTTTCCTTTTTCAGCTTTTGAATCTCTTCTTTCGCAAGTTCTATTATTTCTTTATCTTCTGTTTCTTCAATAATATTTTCATCTTCCTTTATCTTTTCCATAATTTTATTGTATTCATCAAAAGGTTTTATCACCAATTCTAAGGCTTTTTTCTCTTGAGACAATTCTATAAACTTTTTCTTCTCAGTAATAATTTCAGGACTCTGAAGAGCCTTCAGAACTTCTTCATATTTAGTTTTATATTCCTTTGCTTTTTCTAAAAAAAAGTTATCCTCCATTTTTAAGCAACTCCTCATAAAGTTCAGGGAGAACTATTGAAACATCTCCAAAAATAGAATAATCTAAGTATCTACTTAAAACTGTCTCTTCTATATTTACCTCAACCACAAAAGCTCCATATTCTTTTGCAATAAGAGGAATAGAAGCTGCGGGTTGAACAACCCCTGAAGTCCCTATAACAAAACAAAGTTCGCTTCTCTCTGCATATCTTCTTGCTTCGAGAAGTGCATCATATGGAAGAGGTTCTCCAAACCAAACAACATCAGGTCTTACCAAACCTCCACATTCTTCACATTTAGGGATTTCTTTTGTATCTATTTCTCCATATTTTTTTCCGCAATCATTGCATTTGTTTCTGTAAATATTACCGTGAAGCTCAATAACTTTATCTGAACCAGCCTCTTGATGTAAATTATCTATATTTTGAGTTATTACTGCAAAATCTTTAAAAAATTTTTGCATTTTTGCAAGAGTGAAATGAGAAGCATTTGGCTTTGCTTTTTTTATCAAATTTTTTATCTCTATATGCCATTCCCAAACTATTTGAGGATTCTCTTTAAACATTTCAACAGAAAAAGGAGTCTTATCTTTCCAAAAACCCTCACTGCCTCTAAAAGTCGGAATGCCTGAGGGAGCCGAACTCCCTGCTCCTGTCAAAGCGAATGCAGTTTCAGCTTTTTTTATCCTTTCTAAAACTTCTTTATCTATCTTCATATAGATAAAAGTATTTTGGATTTTTCTATTGTCAACATCTTTTTAAAAAATATAGATTTATAAAGACTTTACTTTAAAATTATCTCCAATATTCAGGAGGGGGATTTAACAACTCATAATCTCCTGTAAGATATCGCTGCACAAAAATCAACTTATACCTTTTATCATAATAATACCATATTTGATAAGCATAATATTCTGAAATGTTACTAACAGGTTCTTCAGTTATATAATCAGGGGGTCCTAAAATGATGTAAATCTTTCCCCTATCTGTCCTCCAACCTTCAAAGAGAGAATTGTACGAAAAATGCTTATTTGCATAGTCAACTCTCTCAAAATAAGTAATTTGGATCTCATTTATGTTATCTCCAGGTGTTGGATCTTTACTTTCCCAGAACTCATTCCATAGCTTTTCTCTCTCTTCTATTTCCGCGGTTAGTAATTTCTTTATCTCACTTGAAGTAGCAATGTATTCCATTTGCCTAACTCTTTCTAAAAATCTTTTAGATTGGAAAAAAGGGTGCCATACCCTGAAAGAAATAGATTTTCTTATTACTTCTTTTCTCTCTATAGGCTTAAGTTCTACAAAAAAAGTATAAAAACCTTCTTCAAATTTAGAAGCAGGAATAAAAACTTTTACTTCTTGAATTTTATTAACAAAAAATGTTGTATCCCTTTTAAAAAAAACCTTCTCTTTTTCATCTTTGAAATAAAGAGTCAATCCAATTTTTTCTTTTTCTTTACTTAAAATATTTATCTTAATTTTAACAGTATCTTTATTTGTAAAGACCTCTTTAGAAGGATTAGAAAGCCATCTTATAGAGCCAATGTCTGGGGACTTTAGTTTTGAGATTTTTATTTTTTCCGACTTACTCCAAACTCTATTTGAATTAATATCTGAAAGAGTAAGAATAACTTCTACTTCTCCTTCAGGAACTTCCACTTTAATGGAATCGCTATGGTAAAGATTTTCAGATTTGGTTTCATTATAATCATTAACCAATATTTTATTTTTTTTACTCTTGCCTCCCATTTGATATCTATCTCTTTTCAAAGCTAAAGAAACGAGATATTCTCCTAAATAGAAAGTATCCCTTTTATAAAATACCAAATCAGAAAAAGGTATTCTATAACTTGCAATCACATAAGGAACAAAATTAGTGTCTCTTCCTACTTGAAAATCCGCACTAAATCCTATTAAAAATGAAACAAAAAACATTCTCTCTCCTCACACTTCTAAAAGAGATTCTAACTTATAACTTTTAATCTTTCTATAAAGAGTTGAGGGGTGAATTCCCAAAAGTTCTGAAGCTTTGCTTTTATCTCCTCTTGCGACTTCCAACGCTCTTTTTATGGTTCTTTTTTCTATCTCTTCTAAATTAAACTTTTCCCCTTCCTCTTTACCTCCAATTTCATCTGGAAGAAGAGAAGCATCAATAACTTCTGAACTCTCTAAAACAATCAACCTTTCAATAAAATTTTCTAATTCTCTGACATTTCCAGGCCATTTATAATTCATCAATTTTTCATAAGCATCATCCGTAAAAATCTTCTCCTTCAAATTTAGCCTTGCCGAAATTTTCTTATTAAAATGTTGAACCAAAGCAAGAATGTCTTCTCTTCTCTCCCTAAGAGGCGGAATTCTTATGGGAATTACATTCAATCTATAATATAAATCTTCTCTAAATTTCTTCTCTTCTACAAGTTTCTCAATATTCTCGTTTGTAGCACTCACTATCCTTACATCTACTTTAACTTCTTTTGTCCCTCCTAAGGGTGTAAAACTCATCTCCTGGATAGCTCTAAGTATTTTTGGTTGAAGTTCTAAAGGAAGTGTACTAATTTCATCCAGAAATAAAGTTCCTTTATTAGCAACCTCGAACAATCCTTTTTTATCTCTATCTGCTCCTGTAAAAGCTCCTTTTTTATATCCAAAAAGCTCCGATTCTAACAACTCTGATGGAAAAGCTGAACAATTAATTGGAACAAATCTTCCAGGTCTATTTGAGTGATAATGAATTAAATTTGCAACCAATTCTTTTCCTGTTCCACTTTCTCCATAAATAAGAACAGGAGAAGTGGTTGAAGCTACTTTTTCTATTTTCTCTCTTATCTCCCTTATCTTTTCATTATTTCCGATAATTTTAAATTCTTCAAGTTTCTCCTCTCTAAGAGTCTTCAAACTCTTTTTTGTTCTAACTCTTTCCAATGCTTCTTTCAGTCTTAAGATTAACTCTTCCATCCTAAAAGGTTTTCTTATATAATCTAAAGCACCCCCTCTTATTGCTTCTATTGCAGAATCAATAGAAGAATAAGCTGTTATAAGAATGACAACCGATTCCGGATCTATTTCCTTACACCGATGTAAGACTTCAAGTCCAGACATCTCCGGCATATTTATATCAGTAAGAACGGCATCATAATTTTCCATAGAAAATTTTTCTAAAGCCTCTTTTGGATCAGAAAATATATCTACTTTAAATCCATTTTCTTCTAACCCAAGTTTAATAACTTCAAGAATACTCACCTCATCATCAATTACCAAAATCCGTTCATTCATATGATAACTTTAACCTCCGTTCCTTCTCCAACTTTACTTTTAACCTCAATATCAAAATTGTGTAAATCTAATATTTTTTTTACTATAGGAAGCCCAAAACCAAAACCCTCTTTAAAACGCGAATAAAAGGGAGAAAATATCTCATTTAAATCTTCTTCTTTAATTCCACATCCTGTATCTTTAACAAATATTACTTTTTTATCATTTTCTTCTACCCCAAACTCTACAGTTCCCTCTTTAGAGATTGCTTTCAAAGAATTAACCCCAAGATTAAAAAAAACACTTCTTAAAAGGTTATAATCTCCTTTTATCTTAAATTCTTTTCCAACTTTATTCTGAATTTTTATATTTTTATTAAAATATTTGCTCTTTTTCAAATCCCGAATAACATTTTCAATTAGAGAATAAACTTGAATTTCTTTAGATTCAAGATCAAAACTCTTTGCAAAATCTAAAAAGCTTTCCACAAGATAGTCTAATCTATCAGACTCCTTTAATATAACCTCTTTTATTTTTTTATTTTTATTAACCTTACCTTTTGAAGGAGAAATTAGTTCTGCTGAAGCTCTAATCGAAGAAACAGGATTCCTAACCTCATGGGCAAGATTTGCTGCAAAATTTCCAAGAGTAACTAATTTCTCTCTCATCTGCATCTTTCTTTCTATTTCCTTCTCTTCAGTGCTATCTTTAATTGTAAAAATAACTCCTTTATCTTCAAAATTATTACCCCTTATAGTAAAAATTTTACCTCCAACTTCAAGTTCAATTTGTTTCTCTTCTTTCTTTAATATTTTTTCAAAAGCTTCATTAAAAGGAGAAGGTAGAACTTCTAAATACCTTTCTCCTCGAGGAAGAGAAACTCCAAGCAGCTTAGAAGCCTTAGAGTTTTTCCAAACTATCCTACCTTCTTCATCCACTGCAACAATTCCGTATTCAATAGCCTCAACAATATCGGAAATGTCTATCTTAAATCTAATTAACTGTCTCCTAAAAACTTGAATAATAAGAGAAGTAAAAGCAGAAGTAAAAATAAAAGCAAAAGAAAATACGACAAACTCGATTAAAACAGTTTCTAATCCTGGAAGTTCGGGTAAAGCAACCATAATAAGATTCCCAGGAATTTTTTCCCTTAGAAAAAGCGAAATAAATCCATATGAGAGAATTGAATAACCACTTATAATAAAAGAGTGAACGGGTTCAAGCATATATGCGGTTAACATAATAAGAAGAAGATAAAAAGGAATAAAGGGACTTACAGCTCCTCCAGTAAAAATAACAGAAAGAGAAAGATAGAGCCCATCTAAAATTAAATTAAATAAATTAGGGTTCTTTTGTGAAGAAAGAACAAAGATTTCATCAAGAATAAAAATAGAAGAAAGCAAAAATAAAGGAAATAAACTTTTCCTTTCTTCCCTAAAGATGAAAATAAGAAAGAAAATAAGTAAAAATAAGATAAATCTGTATATACAATATCTTTTAATTTTGTTCACAGAATTCCTTTTTATTACATAAATTGTTGAGCCATTTTGAAGATTGGGAGATACATTGAAACAACCAATCCGCCTATAATCCCTCCAAGAAAAACCATTACAATAGGTTCAAGAGCACTCATTAAATTAGCCACAGCTTGATCTACCTCAGCATCATAAAAATCAGCAACTTTCACAAGCATTTCATCCAGACCTCCTGTTTGTTCTCCAATCGTAATCATTTGCACAACCATTGGAGGAAATAACTCTTTTTCTTTACTTAACGGTTCTGCAATGGATTCTCCCTGAGCTATTGAAGCTCTTGACCGTAAAACTGCATTTTCTACTAACTTATTCCCAGTTGTTCCAGCTGTAATTTCAAGAGCGTCAAGAATATTCACGCCCGAGGAAATAAGTGTTGCAAGGGTTCTTGAAAACCTTGCTATTGCTTGTTTTTTTATCAAAGTCCCAAATATAGGAATCTTCAAAAGAAAACCATCTATCTGGAAATGACCCATTTCAGTCTTATAGTAATATCTAATTGCAAGAACAAGTCCAACTGCCGCGCCAAAAATTAAAAGGATGTATTTCCTTACGAAGTTACTCAACCCTATAACAATCCTCGTTGGTAGAGGTAACTGCCCTCCTAAATCTGCAAACATTTGAGAAAATACTGGAATTACTGCAACAAGAAGAATAGCTGTAGCAACAATAGCCACAAAAAGAATAGCTGCAGGATAAATCATTGCTCCTCTAATTTTCCTTTTTATCTCCTCTGATTTCTCAAGATAATCGGCAAGACGTGCAAGAATTGAAGCAAGAGAACCTCCTTTTTCTCCTGCCTCTACCATATTTACATACAAATCTCCAAAAATTTCCTTATGTCCTCTCAAAGCATCTGCTAAAGTAGACCCTCCTTCAACGGAAGAAATTAAATCTTTAAGTATGCTTTTAAACCGTTGAGATTCAACTTGAGAGACTTGAATGTCAAGACATTTTATTAAAGGTAATCCTGCATTAATCATAACAGAAAATTGTCTCGTGAAAACGGAGATAGCTCTTGTAGAAACTCGCCCTTTTAAAAAAGGAAGCGTTATTTCTTTCGGTTTGGGTCTGATAGAAGTTGGAACAATCTTTCTTTCTCTTAGTATTCTATTAACTTCTTCTAAGCTTGCAGCTGTAATTTCTCCACTTTCTATCGCTCCACTTGCTGTTCTTCCTTTCCATATATAATCAGGCACTCCTCACCTCCTTTCCAAAACTAATGTAAAACCATTTGTTTCTTTGCTATCATTTCTTCCAATTCTCCAGGTTCTCTTGAATAAGAAATAGCGTCTTCCAAGGTTATCTCTCCATCCATATATAACTTATAAAGAGATTGATTCATTGTAACCATTCCATATTTCTGTCCTGCTTGCATTAGAGAATACAATTGATGAGTCTTATTATCTCTTATTAAAGCTTTAACAGCTGGGGTTCCAATGAGAATTTCTACTGCTAATGCTCTTCCGCCAGTTTTCTTTGGAATTAAACTTTGAGTTATTATACCTATTAGAACAAAAGCAATCTGAGCTCGAACCTGATTGTGTCTTTCTTCTGGGAATGTATCAACAATTCTTGAAATAGACTCAACAGCTGAATTTGTGTGTAATGTAGCAAGCGTAAGATGCCCTGTTTCAGCAACATTTAAAGCCGCTTCCATTGTTTCTCTATCTCTCATCTCCCCTATCATAACTACATCAGGATCCTGCCTTAGAATGTATTTCAATGCAATTGCAAATCCATCTGTATCAGCACCAACTTGCCTTTGATTAACAATGGCTCTCTCGTGCCTAAATAGATATTCTATAGGATCCTCAATTGTCACAATATGAACTTTCCTCTCTCTATTTATTTTATCTATAATAGCTGCAAGAGTTGTAGACTTACCACAACCTGTAGGTCCTGTAACAAGGATTAAACCCTTCTGTTTATTCGCCATTTCGGCAACAATAGGAGGTAGACCTAATTGTTTAAAAGTTCTAATTTTAAATGGGATTGTCCTTATTGCACAGGCAATTTGCCCCCTTTGATAAAAAACGTTAGCCCTAAACCGAGATAGCCCCGGTATTCCGAAACTAAGATCTAGCTCCTTCTTCATTTCAAACTTTTTCTTTTGCTCATCATTTAATATAGAATAAACTAATTTTTCTATATCTGCTGGTGAAAGAGGAGGATAATTGGATCTCTCCAAGATCCCATCTTTTCTATAAACAGGTGGTGAAGCCGTAGTTAAATGGAGATCTGTGGCTCCTCTACTCACCATCTCTTCAAGCAAAGTTTTCATATCATAATCCATAGTTAACTCCTTCTTTAAGTTTTTAAACCTCTACAGTAACTCTTAAAACTTCTTCTGGGCTTGTGAGACCTTTTTTTAACTTAACAATTCCGTCTTCCCTAAGAGTTCGCATCCCTTCTTTCTGAGCAGCTATTCTTAACTCATCGGTTGTTGCTTTCTCAAGAATCATTTTTCTCAAATTCATTGAGATAGGCATTACTTCTGTTATTGCAATCCTACCTTTATAACCTGTAGAATTACATTCCGGGCATCCTTCTCCAGCTTTGTATATGTTCCCATTTAATATTTCCTCTTTAGATAGACCCATACTTCTAAGAATGTCTATCTTATCTACATCCTCCGGTCCTATCTTTTTTCTACAATTTTTACAAACTTTTCTAAGAAGTCTTTGAGCTTGAATTAGATTCAAAGAGCTTGCTATTAAGAAAGGCTCTATACCTATGTCCACTAATCGGTGAACAGCACTTGGAGCATCATTAGTGTGAAGAGTGGATAAAACAAGATGTCCTGTTAGAGCTGCCCTAATCGCAATAGAAGCTGTATCTATTTCTCTAATCTCTCCAACAAGGATTATATTTGGTGACTGCCTTAAAAAAGCTCGTAAAGCTTCAGGGAAATCAAATCCTATTTCCGGATTAACTTGGACTTGATTTATTCCCTTTAAGTTATATTCAACAGGATCTTCAACAGTCATAATGTTTACTTCTGGTTTATTTAAGGCAGCAAGGGCAGAATACAAAGTTGTAGATTTTCCACTTCCTGTGGGTCCTGTAACAAGCACCAATCCATAAGGCTTAAGAATAGCTTTTTGAAATTTCTCAAGAGCATCTGGTTCAAAACCAAGATCTTCCATATTTAACATAAGAGCCGAAGGATCAAGTATCCTCATCACCACTTTCTCTCCAAAAACTGTTGGTATTATACTTACTCTAATATCAATTGGTTTCCCATCCACTCTAATTTTTATCCTTCCATTTTGAGTAAGCCTTCTTTCTGAAGGATCCATAGTGCCAGTCATTATTTTAACTCTTGTAGAAATTGCATTTTTTAATCTATAAGGAGGTTCAGCTACTTGTTGTAACACACCATCTATTCTAAATCTAACCCTTAAAGTTTTCTCATAAGGCTCAATATGAATATCAGAAGCTCCCTTTTTCACTGCCGATGTAATTAAATAATTAACAAGTTTTATTACAGGTTTCTCTTGAGCCTCAGCCCTCCAATCTTCTTCTTCTATCTCAGATTCTCTTATAAAAATATCCTCCGCATCTTCTTCTGTGAAAATAAATTGCTCTTCCATCTCTTCTTTTTTCTCTATTCTGTCTATTTCTTTAGTAACTGGATAAAATTGATTTAAAAGTTGATTCATTTTCCAGTAACTCACAACAACAGGTTCTACTTTTAAACCGGTTTTAAACTCAACAGCATCAATAGCCTCTAGATCCCCGGGATTAACCATACCCAAGACCAACCTTCCACCTTTTCTCCTAATAGGAAAAACTTGATATCGTTGTGCCATATCATTATTTATAAGAGAAATAACACTCTTATCCACATCTTCGGGTTTAATATCAATTGAAGGAACACGAAACTGTAAAGACAAAACCTTTGCAAGCTCACTATCTGTAATAAAACCTTCTTCAATAAGAATTGCACCTAATCTTTTAGCTACTTGTTTTTGCTTTTGCAAAGCAAATTTTAACTGTTCAGGAGTAATTTTGCCAGCCTGAATTAAAATCTCCCCTATTCTCTGCATCTATCTCTCCTGAGTCTCTCTAGCCACTTCTTCAAGAGTTGTAATCCCCTCAAGAATTTTTTTAATACCAGCATCCCTTAAAGTCTCCATTCCTTCCTTTCTTGCCTCTAATTCTATTTCGTCTGAAGTAGCTCCTTCTACAATCATTTTCCTTATAGTTGGACTAACCACCATAACTTCAAACAATCCAACTCTCCCTTTATAACCGGTTTTTTTACAATTATCGCAACCAAAACCCCGAAAAACTTTTTTACCATTCAGTCTTGAAGGATCAAAACCAAGTTTCAAAATCTCTTCTTCTGAAATTTCATATGGAGCTTTGCATCTTGGGCAAATTGTCCTAACTAATCGCTGTGAAATAATAAGTTCAAGAGTTGAAGCCAAAAGAAAAGGAGCGATACCCATATTTATAAGACGAGTAACTGTAGCTGCTGCAGAATTTGTATGAACAGTAGAAAGAACAAGATGGCCAGTAAGAGAAGAACGTATAGCAATATCTGAGGTTGGTTTATCTCTTATTTCTCCTACCATAATTACATCAGGATCCTGACGTAAAAAAGCTTTCAAAGCTTCTACAAAATTAAGACCAATCTCTTCCCTAACTTGAACCTGATTAATTCCAAAAAGTGTGTATTCAACAGGATCCTCAGCAGTAGAAATGTTTATTTCTATATTATTAATCTCTCTGAGAATTGAATATAAGGTAGTTGTCTTTCCAGAACCTGTAGGACCTGTAACTAAGATAATCCCGTGGGGTTTCTTTATTGCATTCATAGTATCACTTAGAGCTTTTCCTTCTAATCCTAATTTAGTTAAATCAAACTCTATACTCTCAGAGTCAAGAACTCGTATAGCCACTTTCTCTCCAAAAACAGTTGGAACAACCCCTACCCTAAAATCGATTTTTCTTCCCATAATTTGAGCTTGAAATCTTCCATCCTGAGGCCTCCTTTTCTCCTGAATCTTAAGATTTGACATAACCTTAATTCTGGACACAACTGCTTTATAAAGTTTAAAAGGAGGAGGTTGAAAATCGTGCAAAACTCCATCAATTCTCACTCTTACTCTCACATCTTTTTCAAAAGGTTCAATATGTAGATCACTTACTCCTTCCATTACAGCTTTTTTCAAAAGATAATTTACATATTGGACTACTGGTCCAGATTCAATCTGAGCGGTGAGAACAGATGCTTCTTCTTCCTCTTCTTTTTCTTCCATTACTTCTATTTCTTCTTTAAGACCCATCTCTTCCGCAACCTCATCTTCAAGAGCCTTAGTTTCGTAATGTTCTTTTAAAACTCTTTTTATAGATTTTTCAGCTGCTATTAAAGGAACTATGTCATACCCTGTCTTAAATCTAATATCTTCTTGGGCTTGAACATCACTTGGATTTATCATCGCCAAATAAAGGGTTTTCCCTTTCCTCTCTACAGGAACACACTCATAAGCTCTAGCAATATCAGGGGAAATCAAATTTAAAACTTCTTTATCTAAAGGATAATCAGAAAGGACAACACCTTTTACGTTTAAACTTTTCTCAAGAGCGCTAACAAGTTGTCTTTCGTTAACATAGCCTAATTCTAATAAGTTTGTACCTAAACGTCCTCCCACCTCTCGCTGCCTTTTTAGCGCTTCCTTTAATTGTGTTTCTGTGATAACACCATCCAATAATAATATTCTTCCGACTCTCACTTTATATAAATATAACCCTTTTTAATGTAAAAGTCAAGATAGGAAAAATAATAATTTATTAAATCCAAAGCAGGTGGACACTTTGTGGAGGTTCTGGGGATAAAGAGGGTAGATTTAAATATAAACCTAAAAATTGTTGGTTAGAAGAATTAAGGAGTTGCAATTATAGTTAAAATAAATATCCTCCTTTCAAAGACAAACAATGAAAGGAAGATATATGTTTTATTCTCAATAGGACGAGGTTATAAAAATATGCAACCCCTTGATAAGGTAAAAATTCGATTTGATCTCGTAAAATATGCTAAAAAAGAGTCTATAACCGAGGCGGCTCAGATTTTTACTACAGGAAGACCTACCGTTTACAAATGGCTTAAAATTTGATAAATGTGGCATAGAAGGCTTATATAATCGTTCTAGAGCACCTCAGGGAGTCCATAATAAGACACCCAAACACATAGAGGATCTTTAGAAAAACGCAAAGAGAAGGGTAAAATGTCAATAAAGGTATTGGTTAGAGATTTCTAAGTTCCTGTTTCCCATGAAACCGCCAGAAGGATTTTACATGCGAGACGAATTACCTAGAGAAAAGAGAGAAGGAAAAGGATGGCTTTTAATGCTTTCGAACAGGTAGAATATCAGTATAGTGGGAGATGTGTATCAAGTGGTTTTACCGCCTATTACGAGAACATCAGTGTTGCTCATTCGTGCATATTTGCCAGGCTTTCATGTGAGTTTTTAAAGGGAAATGGGTCCATCTAAATAAAGTCAGATTTCAATATGATAATGGTCTGGAGTTCATAGGAAGTATCTATAGAAATAATAGAAAGAGAATTCTTTGATATAGAAGTCTTTGAAGGGAAAGAGCATTTCTTTCATAAAGTCAATAATTATCTATTTTTCTTTAATACGATGAGAAAGAACTCAAACAAGAAGGATAAAACACTTTAGAGATACTTATTGAGAGAAACAAATCTCCTCAACTTGTCCACTTGTTTGCGGCGGATCTTGATAAACTCCTGGAGAAGAAAATGGTTGTGACTCTTAATCTGGAATTAGACCTTGTGAATGTTAAAATATCTCAAAGTGTCCACCACCTGCCTTGGATTTAACAGCAAGGAAAAAACCTCCCTTGACAAAATTTAAAAAATAGATATAATAATAAATTAATTAAAATAATAAAATTTTTAATTTTAAAAATTTCTGGAGGTGTATGTGAAATGCAATCATTTGTGGATTTCCACAAAAAGGTAGTTACATGGGAAAAGGGATTTTCCGATCGTGAAAATACAACAGACGAATTACACGAGCGATTTGAGTATCTAAAAAAAGCAATAACTAATTCTCTTTCCGCGATAGAACAATACGTCGAAAAGGTTAGTAATCACATAAGTCGTCACCAAACTAGAGTCACAGAAATAAGTGAAAAATTAGCAGAATATATGGATTTAAGTTTTAAACAAAAATTAACTTTAAGAGCTGCGAGTAAACTCCACGATATTGGGAAAATATGTATTCCCGAGGAAATTCTAAATAAACCCGGAAGTTTAACTCAGTTAGAATATGATATAGCCAGATTCCATCCATATATTGGATATAAAGTAATCTCAAAGGTTAAAGTTATGGAAGAGACCTCAATAATAGTACTTCAACATCATGAAAGGGTGGATGGAACGGGTTATCCTGACGGTCTAAAAGGACATGAAATTGATATTGGAGCGAAAATTCTTGCGGTAGCAGATGTATTAGAAGCGATGACCTCTCCCCAACCTTATAGATTTCCTCATTCCATAGAAAAAACTTTAAAAGAAATTATAGAAGGGAAAGATAAATTATACGACTCTGAAGTAGTTGAAGCTTGTGTAAAACTTATAGAAGGTAATAAAATAAAACTATAATCCCTCCTTTTTATAGATTTTTTAAACAAAAAGCAAATAATTAAGTTTTGTTAGAGAAATTTTTTCTTTTAATAAAAACTGAAGCAATAATGGAAGCAAAGGAGATTTTTATTAAATCTCCAGGAATAAATGGAAATAACCCCATTAAGAGTAGCTGATAAATTCCGGGGAAACTTCCTTTAATCGTAGATAGATAAAATCCAAGATACAAGATCCCGGGGATATATATTAAAAAGAAATTGGCTAATAACATTAGAAAAAATATATTTAATAAACCTTTCGGTTTATAAACCTCTACTACGTATCCAAGAAAGAATCCTGCCAAAACAAACCCTATTAAATAACCCCCGGTTGGCCCTAATATGTTTCCTCCTGCAAACCATTGAAGACCTATACTACCCAATCCCACATAAATTAATTCAGCAATTCCTCCCCAAAACTTACCAAGTAAAATTCCTCCCAATAGAACAAAAAAAGTTTGAGCCGTAATGGGAACAGGCGACCAAGGAAGAAATATCTTAAGATGGGTTGAAAGCCCTACTAAAGAAGCAAATCCTAAAGAAAAAGAAATCCTTTTCGTAAATTCTAAAAAAGATTTCTTTTCTAACATTTTTATTTCTAACTCTCTTAGTCTAGTTAACACTTTCCCCTCCTAATCTTATTTTCCCACAACAATTCTAACTCTATCTCCAGAAGTAACTTCTACTCCTGGTAATGGAGATTGCTGAATAACAATATCACTTCCTGTGGTTCTCTTAATCTCTTCTAAGATAAGACCCCGTCTACTCAACTCTTCTTGAGCCTCTTGTAAATTCATTCCAATTATATTAGGCATTAGAAAGACTTTCTTTTTAGTTGAACCTATAAATATTGTGAGCATTCCTCCCTCCTCAATACTATCCTGAATCGCAGGTTTTGTTTTCACAACTTTATTATTTAAATCTCTATTAGATATAGGATAATTCACGAAGATATAATTTGTTAGCCCATTATTATTTAAAGAATCAATAGCCTCTTTCCGAGAAAGACCTATAATGTTAGGTAAACGGACCTTTTTTGGTCCTTTACTAATAATAAGCTTTATCACCCCTCCCATTCTTACATCTTCTTTTGGAGGCGGCTCGGTTCTAACCACATAACCTCTTGGGACTTCCGTAGAATTAACACTATCTAAAATTACACACCGAAGATTCATTGTTGATAGCAAATTTTTTGCTCTCTCTATACTCATATTATACAGGTATGGAACCTCAACAGGTTTACTTTGACGAACTATAAGAGGCATCAAGAAATAAAAAGAACCAAAACCAAAAAAGAAGGAACCTATAGAGATGAGAATGTATATAAGCTTTTTCTTCATTAACCACCTTCCTTATTTATGGTGATATCAACCTTGGTTCCTTTTGAAACTATCTCGCCCGGCTTCGGATTCTGATAAATAATAATGTCAAAAGAATGTTCTGCACTCGTTGTAAAAAGGACTCTCCCTAAACTTAAACCTCTTTCTTCAAGAAGTAACCGAGCTCTGTATTCACTAAGACCCCTTAAATTTGGCACTTCTACCTTTTTCGTCCCTGAGGAAACCACCAATTTTATAGGAATGTCCTTTGTAATCTTCTGTCCTGGCTCAGGCACTGTTCTTAAAACAATATCTTTTGCTTCCTCAGATTCTTCTCTCTCAACTACTCCAACAGTTAACCCTTTTTCCGAAAGAAAAACTCTCGCTTGATTAAGCTCAAAACCAATAACAGAAGGAACTATAAGTTCTCCCTCTTTTGTTTCTTCTTGTCCTTTACTCACAACGAGTCTTATAGTAGACCCCCTTTTTACACTTTCCCCTGAAGCTGGCCTTTGATAAATTATTCTATCTTTCTTTACTGTCGGATGGAATCTTTCATCTTCTACGATCATCTTTAAGCCTTTTTCTTTGAGAAGAATTTCGGCGGCAGATAACTCTAAGTTTTCTACATCAGGAACTTCTATAGTGCTTTCTCTTTTAGATAAAGCCTGCGGAAGAAGATATATCATAGTAAAACTAACCAAAGAAGAAACTATTAAAGAAGTAATAAAAGCTATCCAGAAAACTTTACCAGAACTCTGTTGGTAGTACATTTGCTACCTCCTTCTAATAATTGCTCCAAATCCACCATCGTAAAAAGGTTCTTCTGGTAGATTCTTAATAAAAATATCATTATTTTTCGCATAGTCAATAGTGAAACCACTTTTCTCTCTTAAAAACCACTCTATTTGTTCTTCGTTCTCTCTTTTAAGAACAGAACAGGTGGAATATACTAAAATACCTCCTGGTTTAAGATTTTCTGAAGCCTTCCATAACATTTCTCTTTGCAATTTTATAAGTCTTTCAAGAGATTCTTCGGTTAAGTTCCATCTAATATCTCCCTTTTTATTCATTATCCCAGTTCCAGAGCAAGGAACATCTAAAAGAATTCTATCCACTTCTTTAACACTAAAATTTAATACATCAGCCTTAACCGGATAAACACTTTTTATCCCCAATCTTTTTGCATTCTGGCTAATAAGATGTAAATTTTTCTTATCTACAGCCAACACGATTCCTTCATCCTCCATAAGTTCTGCTATACCTGTGCTCTTTGTCCCGGGAGCAGCGCACAAATCAAGGATAATCTCACCCCTTTGAGGAGAAAGGAGCTCTATGTTAATATTTTGAGTGACCCCTTGAATTTGAAAATGTCCCTTTTTAAAACTCTCACTATAAATAACCTTACTTTCAGAAATAAGATTATATTTTCTATTTTCAATTTCTTGGACCTTAAATCCCTTTTTTTTCAATTCCTGCACGACCTCCTCTGGAGTTACTTTTATTCTATTTACTCTAATAGTAGTGATGGGAGGTTTATTACTCTCTTTTAAAATTTTCTCCGTGATTTCATCCCCATAATCCTTTAGTAACATCCGAACCAAAAATTCAGGAAAGGAATAATAAATAGAAAGATATTCAATTCTTTCCTTTGGATACTCTACAGGATGTATATTTCTCAAAACAGCGTTAACAAGAGCTACTGTTCCATTATGACCAAACTTCTTTGCAAGATTCACCATTTCATTTACAACTGCATACTCTGGATCTCCACTAAACAAAAGACCATAGACCCCTTCTCTTAAAATATTTCTTATTGGAAGGGGTAATTCTTCTAGTCTTTTATTTTTTAAATGTTTTTCTAAAATGTAATCAATTCTTCTAATCATTTTAACTGTTCCAAAGAAATAATCATAAGCCTTCTGGATCTCCCTATTTGGCTTATTCCCTTTTTCAATAATTTTAAATCCACCCAATTTACTCGGGATTTTCTTCTTTTTTTCGAAATTAATTAGAGCTATTAAGGCTAATTCCCTTCCCCTTATCTTATCCACCATCTGCTGCCTTCTTTGTCATCTTGAACTATAATACCTATCTTAAGAAGAACTTCTCTTATCTGATCAGCCACCTTATAATTCCCTTCCTTTCTAAGTTCTTTTCTAAGAGTCAAAATTTCATCAATTAAGGGTTTTAACGCCGTTTCTTTTTCGATAGGTTTAAAACCAAGAACTTGAAGGATCAAAAAGAGCGTTTCTCTATATGATCCTATTTTTTCTTCTTCTTTTAATCCCTCATTAATCAAATTAAACATAAGAGCTATTGCTTCAGGTGTTCCAAGGTCATCATTCATCCTCTCCTCAAAGGCTTTGATAATTTCAGGAATAAGGTTACCTTTTCTCCCTTCAGAGATTTTCAGAAAATTTATAATTTTTTCCCACGCAGAAGCTGCTTGTTGAAGTAGCTCTGGAGCATAATCAATTGGATTTCTATAATGAGCCTGTAATAAATAAAGTCTAATTACGTTAGGGTCATATTCTCTTAGGAGATCTTTTATAGGGATAAAATTAAATAGAGATTTAGACATTTTTTCACCCTTTATATTAAGCATTCCATTATGAATCCAGAATCTGGCAAATGGTTTACCTGTCGCACTCTCACTTTGGGCAATTTCATTTTCGTGATGAGGGAAAATTAAATCAGTTCCTCCTCCATGAATATCAATGGTCTCTCCAAGATAATGAATTGCCATACTAGAACACTCAATATGCCAACCTGGCCTTCCTTTACCCCAAGGAGAAAACCAAAAGGGTTCCGAAGGTTCTCCTTTCTTCCATAAAGCAAAATCAAGAGGATCTTCTTTCTTTTCGTTAACCTCAATCCTTACTCCAGAACGTAATTCATCTATCTTCTTTCCCGAAAGTTTTCCGTAATCTTTAAATTTTCTAACGCGAAAGAAAACGTCTCCATCCTTTTGATATGCAAATCCCTTTTTCTCTAAGTTTTCTATTAACTTTATTATTTCTTCAATGTGCTGCGTTGCTCTTGGAGAAAAAGAAGGCTCTAAGATATTAAGGGCTCTTGTAACCTCCCTGTATTCTGTCTCATAATATGAAGCTATTTCTCTATAATCCTTTCTTTCTTCTTTTGCCTTTCTAATAACCTTATCATCAATATCCGTAAAATTAACTATTAACTTTACATTATAACCCAAATATTTTAAATATCGATGTAGAATGTCCGCTGTTAAAACAGCTCTTACATGCCCAATATGGGGAGATTCTTGTAAGGTCATTCCACAGTAATAAATGGTCACCGTGTCCTTAACCAAAGGCACAAAATCTTCTTTTTTCTTACTCAAAGTATTATATAACCTCATCAAAAGCTAAATCCTATTTCAATCTCATTTTCTTTTAAATTCACAGAAACTCTCTTGCCCCAAAGGTAAGTTACAAAGAAACTCACAGTTCTATTGAAAAGAGCAAGTCCAATAATATTTGTAGCTCTCTGAGAAGCTCTTCTTTTATCCTTCCTAAGATCCCTATAGGTATCTGCAAACTTCTGAGTTTGCCAGGACCAAGAATCAGGATCTATGTAGGAATATTGCTCAATGTATTCTTTTCTTTTTTTAATTCTTTCTTCCATTATTTTCTCGTCTAATGTATCAGGATACAATTTTCTAGCTTTCTCTTTTATATATTCGTTATAATCAACATTTGTTAAAAAATTCTCCATTGCATCAAAATATTTCTTTTCGTTGTTATAAGGATTAGCAGAAGCATAAAAAATTGCAAAATTTCGGGATATCTTGTCAAATTTTTCTTCTATTTTTAAAGAATTATAGAAATTAAACCAAATCCCTGCTTCAATAGCCATAAAACAGAAACCTCTACTTTTATTCCCCAAAAGAAGATCTCCAGAACCCGGGATGATAAAAGAGGAGAATGCTGCTTTAGTTGGTGTGATTGAAAGAAGTATAGAGAAAAAAAGCATTTATAAGTCCTCCTTTTTAAAATCTATTTAATAAACCGAATTTTATCTTACGGAAACACTTATCATCAACATTAATAGTAGCCACATAAATCCCATTGGCTTCTTTGGTGAGTTCTTCATCTATTCGAACTTCATTCTGTCCAGAATTACCTTTTATCCTTTTCTCTGTTACAAGCCTTCCAGAAAGAGAGTATATTCTAATTATCACATTAGAAGAATGAGAACCTAAGGTAAACCTTATGTAAGCTTCTTCTCCTCTTCTTATAGGAGAAGGATAAACATAGAATTCTTCAATTCCTATACCCTTTTCTTTTTGGAAATTTTCTGGTAGAAAAGAATCAGGAAAAACAGATTGATGATCATTATTAAAGTAAATTCTATTCCATCCATCTTTTCTGTAAAATCCGTCTGTCTCCCAACCATACAACCATCCACTGGAGGAGCCTATAAATAATTCCGAACGACCATCTCCATTCATATCACAAACTAAAGGGGTAGAATAAGTTATTTTTCCTACCCCAAATGGAAATTCTGCAACTTTCTTTCCTTCTCCATTAAAGGCAAAAACCCCGCCATCCGGAGAGCCAAAGACAATGTCTAACAAAGAATCTCCACTTACATCAGCAAGGACAATTGAAGATTGAGGTTGGGTAGAAAAATGAATTTTTATTGGAAAATTATTTAGGAGAGCACCGTTTCTGTTTAAGGCAAATATGTTTGCACTATCAGCTAAAACAACTTCAAGGAATCCATCTCCATCTATATCTCCTAATCCTGGGGTTGAGAAATAAGTTTTTGCAGGTAAATTCCTTTCCCATTCAATCACACCTAATGTATCTACACAGAAAACTTTTTTTGCTCCAGTGGAACATATAATTTCCATTATTCCATCTCGGTCTAAATCCCCGGCTACAGGAGAAGACAAACTATAAGAAACACATTCTTTACCCCTTCTCCAGATAATCTTCCCTTCCTTAGAAATCTTCAAAAGAACACCACTAGCAGGTAAAACATATATAGAACTTCCAATAACAAGAGGAGTCGCCACCAACCAATCTCCTACATAAACAGGGAAACCTTCTGCTTCTAAGAGTTTATTGCCATCCCATTTAAGGAGATGTAATTCCCCATAAGAAGTTCCAAAAAGAACTTCTTTCCCCCCTCCAGGAAGAAGATCATAAGCAGATGCATTTCCATATATTTCCCCTCTCACCCTCATTGAATCTAACAGCTTTCTTTCATAGAGGTCATAGAGGAAAATTTTACCTTTTATAGTCATATCAAAAATTTCTACCTCACCATCTCCAGTAATATCAGAAAGAAGAGGAGTAGTGTAGGTAGAATCTTTATATATTGAATCTTCAATCTCGCACATTTTAAATAAAGTATCATCTGGATTTGCTCTATAAATTCTTCCCCCCATATCTCCAATATAAATCGAACCATTAAGATCTTGGGGTGATATAACATCCATTCTATCCCCAAACTTTTTCGGAAATCCTGAAACAATTCTGTTAAAAAACACATCAAAGAACATTATTGTATCTGGAGAAGAAATATTTGATATTATTATCCCAGTCCAATTACCCAAATTGTCACAAGAAGAAGGATCAGTCTTAGAAGAAAATTCATAGTTGTACCCTTTTAAACTATAAACGTCCAATTGAGAGCCATAGAATGCTGCATTTATATTTTGAATTTTTGATAATGACTTTTCAAAGTCCTGTATACCATCTCCTTCCTCAAGGTCAATCCCTTTTGGGGAACCAACGTTTACCATATTTAAACTCTCAGCTATTCCAATCTTTTCTTCGTCTATATGCCAAATTGCAAGACCCCCAGAGTTAAAAGGTAAAGGAAGAGAAGATTCGTAATCATCTATATTTACTAAAACATTATCTTTCCAAACCCTATAGCCATTCGAGTCAAGATTCGTTGTGCAAGGAAGAACGTAATGAAAAGTGTCTGGATTAACATAAGCAAATCTATTCTCAATAAGAAAATATTCTTCGGCATTTATTGGAATCTTATAAATCTTTGGCGTTGAAGAATCAAAACTACCAGTCCATTTTATTGGTAGAGAAGTAGCATTTTTATCAATTAAATAAGGCTCATCAAAACCAAGTTTAACTCTATTATAAGCACACATCCTGGGAGGAACAAGCCCTCCAACATTCCAGTTCCCAGTTCCCATTAAAGCCCATCCTCCCATCCCTATACTTTTCCCTGAAACATCGTATAGATCAAAAAGACCAAGAGCATGACCGAACTCATGGCATAGAGATCCCTGTAAATAAGAAGCAACACCATCTTGAAATCCTGTTTCAGGCATTATTATGCCTTCATCAATTGTATCTCCATCAACTATTAGATAGGAGCCAAACACTTTATGCATCTCAGAACCATATCCTGCATAAATATCATAAGGAGAATCTCCACGAAGATCTGTCTGCCAAGGAGCTCCAGCATGGAAAACAATTACAATATCAAAATCGGAAAAATCAACCGAATTATCCGCACAAAGAACAGCATCCCTAAGCAATTTAAAAAAACCCAAAACGAAGTATTTTGGATCGCCATAATAGCTCATCTCATAAGGTAATTGGTATCCAGAATCTATCTGGGATGGGAAAACTTCCCACTCAAGCCAGAGTTTATTATATGAAACCTTCCAGTAATAATTGTGAAGGGCTTCTAATAATCTATTAAAATAAGTAAAATCATGAGGAGGATCATAAGTTAGGTTTCTTGTAATCAAAGTGTCAATTTTCACCTTACCGTCAATTAATGTTGTGTCAAAAGTTGTATCACAAATATTCCCACTTCCAATAAGAATAAATCTACCGTTACCTGTAGTGAGAGAGGTTGTATCTGGTAAGAATTCAACTCTAATTGCAGCAATTCTAATTGTATCGACACTTCCAACTCTTGTCTTTCTATAAGATTGTAAAACGCTTTTTTGTCTAGATCTCAACAAAGGAGATTTACGATTTGGACCAAAATGACGAAGATGATCAGGATGAAGAGCAAAAACCTCAATCTGTTTTTCAATAAATTCCCGGTCACTAAAAATACTAAGAGAATCCATTGTTTCTCTATTTAGAGGCTCTTTAATTCCTATAGATAAAAACAAAAAAATCAATTCTTTCTCCTTTTTTAAAACGCCGGAGGGAGAGGGATTCGAACCCCCGTTCCGTTTTCACGGAAACACGATTTCGAATCGTGCGCTTTTGACCACTCAGCCATCCCTCCTATTTTTAAAAAATTCTTTTAATAGATTCGCCGCTTCTTCTTGCAAGACGCCTGAAACCACCTCAAAGTTCCAGTTCCATCTTTTATTTCTAACATCAATTACAGAACCAAGCGATCCAAACTTCTCATCTTTCGCCCCATAAACCACTCTACTTATTCTTGCCTGAATTATTGCCCCAGCGCACATAAGACAAGGCTCAAGAGTAGAGTAAAGCTCACAACCTTCTAATCTCCAATCTCCAAGAGAATTAGCCGCAGCTGTTATTGCTATTATCTCAGCGTGAGCAGTAGGATCTTTTAAAGCTTCCTTTCTATTATACCCTCTCCCAATAATACTTCCATTTCTAACTACAACTGCCCCAACTGGAACTTCTTCTTCTCTGAAAGACTTCTCGGCTTCCTTCAGAGCTTCTCTCATCCATTTCTCGTCGTTACTTTCCATAGACCTTAAAAAAACACGCCTGAGAGGATTCGAACCTCCAACCTGCGGATCCGTAGTCCGCTGCTCTATCCAGTTGAGCTACAGGCGTATCCTTTTTAAAATATACAATAAAGCCTTATACTGTCAAGGACTATTTCTCTCAGAAGATTTTCATTAAAGAGGGTTGAAAAATAGGAGCTTCTTAATTAAAATTATTATAAGATGAAAAGAATAATTAAAATCTTTGCTACTTTAATATTATTAATAAATTGGAAAAATTTACAGGCTACACCTTCTATAAAATTTAAGGTGACAGAAATTAATTTTGGGAAGATGGAACAAAGAACCCAAAAAACTCACATTTTTAAATTCACTAATGAGGGCGATGATACTCTCATTATTGAAAAAGTTAGATCAACCTGTGGTTGCACTGGAGCAATTCTATCTTCTCCAAAAATCTCCCCAGGTGGAAGTGGTAGTGTTGAGGTAACCTTCAGCTCAAATTCATATATAGGGGAGGTTTCTAAAGGAGTAAAGGTTCACTCAAATGATCCTGAGAAACCTATTATTGAACTTAAGATAAAAGCAAATGTCCTTCCTCCTCTTATAACTTTAAATCTTTTCTCTCCAAAGAATTGTAACGATTACAATTTCATAAAAAAGAACATATTAGGACCATTAGAGAAAAAATACAGACTCAAGGTTAATTATTTTGAAATTAATTTCCCTATAAACTATGAAAGGTTGATTGAGTTCGAAAAACAACTTAATGAAAGAAGAGAGTGTTTTCCAATTTTGGTAATTGGAAATTCAATCTTGGGTGGAAAAGAAGAAATAGAGGGAAAACTTGAAATGAAGATAAGGGATTGTTTCTATAAAAATTGTGAATTACCAAAGATAGAGGTTGATAAAGTTATTCCTATAAACAGGAAAGAAGCACTACCTCTTTTTTATTTTTATGATGTGGAAAATAAATGTAGAAGAGCATCTTATGAATTAAAATATTTAGAATACAAATTTCCTTTTATCTCTGTTAAGAGGCTTAATATTAAAGATAAGAAAAATAGAGAACTTTACGAAAAAATGTGTGAGTCTTTTAAAGTAGAAAAATTAAAAGTAAGCCCTATTCTTTTTATAAAAAATGAGTTTTTGACTGAAGAAAATATTAGAGTAGAAAAAATAAAAGAAATAATTGAAAAGGATTAATTCCTTTCCCTAACTAAAGAGAGAAGAAGGATAGAGGCAATTATCCCAAGAAAAGCTCCATAGGCAAAGGCAGAAAAAGAACCAAATTTTTGCCATATAAAACCAAATATCACACTTGAAGGAAAAGCTGCGATTCCAACTGTTAGATGATATAAACCAAAACCGGTCCCCTGGGATTCTTTATTTACAAGATCACTAACAAAGGCTTTCTCAACTCCTTCAGTAAGACCAAAAAATATACCGTAAAGAGCAAATAAACTCCAAATATGAAAAGCTTTAAATGAAAAACCAAAACCAAGATAAATAAGAGCATATATAATCCAGCCCGCCGCGATCACTTTCCTTCTTCCAATTTTATCTGATAATTCTCCACCAGGAATTGAAGAAACCATTTTCACAAAATGTAATAAAATCCAAAGAATAGGAATAAAGTTAACTCCTATTCCTGTGTCTTTAGCTTTTAAAATTAGAAAAGCATCGGATGAATTCCCTAGGGTAAAAAGAATAATAATAAAAAGATAGAGTTTAAAGTTCTTTGAGAGAACAGAAAAATCCCCAATATTTTTTCTAAAATTGTTTTTAAATTCTTTCTCTTTAACAAATAAAGTTACAATAATAATTGTTATAATGCCTGGTAATAACGAAGAAAGAAATAAACTTTTAAGGCTTAAGCCAAACTTCAAAAGAATTACAGCAAAAATTGGTCCAATTATAGCTCCAAGATGATCCATAGCCCTATGGAATCCAAAAGATTTACCTTTTTTCTCAGAAGGAGTTGAAAGAGAAATAAGAGCATCTCGTGGAGAAGTTCTTATTCCTTTCCCAAGACGATCTAAAAACCTTATAAAAGCAACTTGCCACCACATTCCAGCCAATCCTATCAAAGGCCTTCCAAGACCTGATAGGAAATAACCTATAAAAATAAGAAATTTCCTTTTTCTAATTTTGTCTGAAACCCATCCCGAGATTAGCTTAAGTAGGCTTGCAGTAGACTCTGAAATTCCCTCAACAATTCCTAAAATTCCTGGTCCTGCGCCCAAAACAGAAACAAGGAAAACAGGAAGTAAGGGATAAATCATCTCACTTGCCGCATCGTTTAAAAGACTCACAATTCCAAGAGCTTTTACATTTCTTGGAATGTCTTTGAGTGGCTTCATAATTTTTTTAAATAGACAAATTATTAATGAGTTTGAATTGTATAAGTAAGAACGCAGCTTACACCAGCAGACTGCTCTTCGTCTCCATCCAATTTTACTCTATAATCTTGATTTAAAATCTGCCATCCTCCTGTATTCCCTAGGCCAGTCACAAGAGTATCTGGAGCAGCAATTGTATGAAAAGCCTTCCAACTTCCCATTCCTGCAGGGCTATGTTCTATATCAGAAAGAAGAATACCATTACCAGGATCTCCACTTCCATATACAATAAGAGACCAACCCACAGGAGATCCTGAAGGAACACCAGAAACCATATATTGAATTCTCTGATAAGGAGAGGAATTTGGAGTTGTGGGGAAATAATACTCCGGATAAGAAAAAGGAGGATAAATAGGATTAAGAGGATTAAGTGTTATATTCCCAAAATTCCACTCTGCATCGTTATTAACATATATCCCAACAATCATTGGTATTATAAAAGTTAAATTTACCTCTTGAGATTGAGGGCTCGGTCCTATAGCTTGCTGTTGAGCAAAGAGAGCTCCTTGTAAAAATAAGAAAATAATCATAATTTTTCTCATTATTAACCTCCTTTATATCTTTAAAGATCCATTCTAAAATATACAATTTTTGTTCCTAAAATCAAGTGATTGATTAACAAATAATTAAAAAAACAACTTTTCTTAAAATGCAAAAAATTTTGCATAAAGCAATTTTTACTCTCAAAAAGAAAAGGAGCTATCTTAATCTCTAAGAAACCTCTTGACTATTAAATTATCATTTATTATAATTTAATATGGCTATATCTAAGAGAAAGGTATTATCAAGGTTAAGAAAAATGGGTCTGAATTTCTTCACGATTTCAGATATATGTTCTATTTTTGGAATTTCAAATAATTATGCTTCTCAAATGGCATATCAGCTTAAGATGGATAACATGATAGAAGAAATAGAAAAAGGAAAATATACCTTACCAGAGGGGACCGAGTGCCCATTTTTGATTGCATCAAAGACTGTTCAACCTTCTTATATATCGTTTGAAACAGCTTTATCTGCATATATAAATAAAGGATTTTTTAATAAAGAAACTTATTATATAGCAACTCCTAAAAGAAAGAGATCCATTGTGTTTAAAAATTACAATTTCAAATATATTACATTAAAACCTTATAAGTTCTTTGGTTTCTGCCACTTAAACATTAACGGTAATAAAGTTACAATGGCAGAACCTGAAAAAGCAATTGTAGATTGTCTCGAGGAATTAGACTACGCACCAAACCTAATTAAGTTAAGAGAAATTATAGAAAGTCTTATTAAAAATATTTCTATAAAGAAATTGATGGAATATACTATTAGGTGTAAGAATAAAAGTTTAGTTGCACGTCTAGGTTATATTCTCGAGCTTATAGGAATTGACGTTCCGGTAAAAGAGGAATATCTTCCTAAGGATTACGTAAAATTAGATCCTTCTGGAGAAAGACAAGGAAAATGGATTGCAAAGTGGAATATTATTGATAATCTATAACTAAAAATTTGTTGCTTTTTTATTTACCTCTTTAGCTAATTTCTTAACTTTTATCATCTTATCCTCTTCATTTTTATAACGGTAGTAAACAGTATTGTTTGTAAGAAGAGGATCTGGCAAATTTTCATCCATCGGGGTTTTTGGAATAGGTGAAAATTCAGCCAAAGAAACCTTTACTCCCACTTTCCCCACAAAAAGAATTGATTTCTCTACAGATTCATAACTAATTCCTGGAACTCCTACAAGTAAATAAGTATAAATCTCTCCCTTTTTATATCCAACTTTTAATAGATTCTCAATAGCTTTAACATATTCATAGTTTGAAGTCTTTAAATAAAATTTTTCTTGAATAATCTCATCAGAAGTCTCTAGAGAGAGTCTAGGTTCTTTAAAGCCCGCTTCATACATAAGACGAGCGATCTCTTTTGATATAAAACGTGGGTGTAACCCATTAGGAGTAAAAAAGTAGGCCTTAATACCTCTTTCCTTTATTTCTTCGCATAAGTTAATAAATCTTTCTGGAGGAATTAGTAATGCATCATCATAAAAAGCAAATTTTGTAATCCCTTTTTTATAAAAATAATAAATTTCATCTACAACTTGCTCTTCTTCCTTTTCCTCTTTTTTCTCATAAAGATAAGGAGTTGCACAATAAGGACAACTAAAAGGGCAACCAACTGAAGTAGATAAAGCGACATAATTTAATCTTGAATAGTGAGAATAATCCGGAAGAGGGAAAAGGCCAAAATGATCAGGGATCTTAAAATCTATCTCCTTAATATATTTTTCCCCTATAGGATAAACTCGCTCAAATCCAAGTTCTTTAGCATGCTCAGGTAAAAGAGAAGGATATATCCCTCCAAGAATTAAGATGGGTTTATTTTCTAAAGAATTTATAATTTCTCTAATTTCAATTAACCCAAGATACCAATAAGTCATTGAACAACTCACCATCACAACTTCTGGTTTAAACTCTTTTACTCTTTCAAAAATCACTCTTTTTGGTAAACCATATCTTTTGAATTTTCCAGGGATTTTCTCTAAGATTTTTGGCTTTTCAACCTTTACAAATTTAAGTTTTCCTCTACCTAAGGAATCGTTTTTTATCTCCCTAAAATAATTATCTAATCTATCTACAACATCCAATAGATAAACCTTGTGTTTCTCTTTTTTTAATAGACTTGAAATATACAATAATCCAAGAGGCTTCATCCAAAAATCATAAGCAGCAAAGTCATATATAGGTGGATTTATTAACAAAATCTTCATTAAAAACTAAACTATTCTTTCCACTCTTCTAACCGCCCATTTTTGAAATATAGATATTTAGAACTATATCCTTGAAAATCAACATCATAAAACCACTTCTCTTGAACCCCCCAGCTTCCTTCTTTTCTATCTACATTATCAGGTCTTCCCCAACTTAACAAAGCCTGTTCAGTGCTCATACCCTTAAAAACTTTACCTTTTATAATATATTCAATTGTTTCCTCATCATACCCAAGATATTCTCTTAAATATCTCCTTTTTGCTTGCTCTGTTAATTTGTAATATTCTGAGGCTCCATACCGTTCAGGCACAGGAATATCATAATATCTAACATTACCAGATTCACAACCAAAAATTAATATAAATGCAATCAAAAGTTTAAAAATCTCTTTTATTTTCATTTAAAAACCTCCCCCTTTTTAAAAGATTATAAATTTAATAATAGCTTGTCAAGTCTTAACTAAGATTTATAAGAAAAGTCAAAATATCCTTATTTGCCTATTTACCTCTATCTTAAACTTTAACACAAAATTCCCCTTGACAACTTCTTATAAATTATTAAAATATTAATTAATAATAATGAAAAAATGGACTTTACTCTTTATTACCTATAAAGGGAAAATATGGAGTATTACTTTTAGTGAAAAGGTAGTTTTTTATACTATCATAGTCTTGAGCACATTACTTGGCGCCTTTACTTATATAACCATTGAGGGAACTAAGAAAAAGGCTTTATTATTAGAATATAAGAAATTGGAATATAAAAGAAACGAATATTTAACTAAGTTTTTAGGGATTAAACAAAAAGTAGAATCTCTTCAAGAAAATTTAGCTGAGATAGGTAGAAACAATGAAATATTATCCCTTATAGGAAAATTAAGAGCTGTAAACAAAGCGATTAAAGAAATGGGAACTGGTGGTTTCCAAAAAACTAAAGAGTTTTATTCTTTAGAATTAGATTCGGGAGTAAAAGAAGTAGAAAGACAGATTGAAAAAGTTGCTAATCTTATAGAACTTGAACGGCAAACCCTTAAGAATGCTGATAATAAATTAAAAGAATTACAAGATAAACTTTCTCATTACCCTTCATTATGGCCTACTACAGGACGTATCACAAGTGGTTTTGGATGGAGACCTCATCCTATTACAGGAGGGAAAGAATTTCATAAAGGATATGATATATCTAATAGAGCAAACACTCCTGTTGTGGCTACTGCTGATGGTGTAGTAACATTTGCAGGTCGCTGGGGAGGTTATGGAAATGTTGTTGTGATTGATCACGGATATGGTTTCTCCACCAGATATGCTCATTTAAATAGAGCCTATGTTAAGGAAGGGCAGGAAGTGAAAAGAGGCCATGTAATCGGAACAATGGGGTGCACAGGTTTCACCACCGGAACACATTTACATTATGAGGTTAGGGTTTTAGGTAACGTAGTAAACCCTATGGGTTATCTTGACACTTTTCCGTATACTTATTAACCTAACTCTTTTGTGATAAAAGCTGAAGCTCTAACTTTAAAAAGGAATGGGAATACTATCCTTCAAAATTTTAATTTTTCCTGGGATAAAGGCGAGAAAATTGTTCTATTAGGACCAAATGGTTCAGGTAAAACCACCCTTGCTCTCGGACTTGCAGGTATAATACCTCCTTCTTCTGGAAGTATCTTTATAGATTCAAAAAACATTTTAGAGTATGACTTGAAATCTCTTAGAAAAAAAATTGGGATAGTTTTTCAGGATCCGGAAACTCAATTTGTTACAACTAATGTAGAGAGAGAAATTAGTTTTGGCTTAAGTAATATAAAAGAAGACAAAAAAGAAATAAAAGAAAAGGTCCATTCAATAATTAAAGATTTTAATCTTGAGTTTCTTCTAGAAAAGGACCCCCTTTCTCTTTCAGCCGGAGAGAAACAGATTGTAGCCATAGCAAGTGTTTATTCAATGGAGCCAGAATATATCATATTTGACGAAGTTACCTCTTTCCTAGACAGAAAATGGAAAGAAAAGATTTACGAAATTTGGGAAAAGTCATATTCTTCCCTTTTAATAATAACTCAGAATTTCAAAGAAATAAATTTTGGGGAGAGAGTTGTTTTTTTAGAAAACGGCAAAATAACTTTTAATGGGAGCGCCTCTATTTTGGAAAGAATCTTCCATTTCTCATATGACTCTTCTTTCTTTAGATTACTTGAAGAAAATAAAGAAAAGATCTCACAATATGAGAAAATTATAGAAGTGTTTAAATGATTATTCTGAAAAATGTTTGTTTTAGCTATGAGGATAAAGAGATTATAAAAGACTGCTCAATTTCACTCGGTTTAGATGAATTTCACCTTTTGGTTGGTCCAACAGGTGCAGGGAAAAGCACCTTTGCAATGATACTAAAAGGGCTTCTTCAACCAAATAAGGGTAGGATCTTTTTAGCAAAAGGGGATCTTAGTAGTTTAAGAAGAAAAATGGGATTAATGTTTCAATTTCCTGAAGATTTTTTCTTTAACGATACAGTCCTTGAAGAGATGATTTACGGTATAAGAAAAGAAGAAAGGGAAAGCCTCAAAGAAAAAATTAAAGAGACTTTAGAATTATTAGGGCTCACCGAAGATATTTTGAACCATTCTCCCTTTGAGCTTTCTTATGGAGAACAGAGGATGTTATGTTTAGCTTCTCTTCTCATATGGGAACCTACTTATCTTATCCTTGACGACCCTTTTGTGGGATTAGATTGGAAAAATAAAGATAAAGTTGTAACTGTACTCAAAACCTTAAAAAGGAAGCTTGGAATAACAATAATCTCTCAAGATTTCGATAGTGTTATTTCTTTTGTAGATAGAGTTAGTTTACTTATGGATGGAAAAATAATTTTCTCTTTTCCACCTCAAGAGGTGGATTGGGAGTTAGTAAAAAAAGCTGGATGCGATCTTCCTTCCAGTGTAATCCTTGCAGAAAAACTTAAAGAAAATGGTATTAAACTACGTTCAGATATAATACCTTATACTACGGAAAAGCTTATTGAAGCACTTAAATTCTAAAATCGAGGTTTACAAAGAACTTCTTTCACTCTTAGATCAAAGAAATTCTGAGTATTTGCAGGTTTTAAAACCAAAGCAGTATCAGCACCTCTTCCAGTTCCTCCAATCGCAATGACTTCTTTATCCGTATTTATAAGCCCTGCATCTGCTGCCATAAGAGTAATCTCACAAGCCACTTTTGTCCCTTCTCCAAAAATGCGAAGGGTTCCAGCCAAAATGTCTTCAAGTTGATAAGTCTGGAATTTCTTACGAACCGCTCTTCCTATTCCACCAAATGAATGCAGAGAGGTCAAAATAGTAGCACCCATCTCCTCAAGCTTCTTTCTCGTCTCTCCTGGAAATTCCTGTTCATTTGGTTTATTAAAACCTGTGGAGTGAGTAACAATTATAGGCTTAGGATCTTTAAAAAGCTCCATAGCCTTAAGAGCAGTATATCCCGTTGTAGAAGCAATAACAATTTGTTCTATTCTTAGCTCTTTCAAACGTTTTAAAGCAATTTTAAGAGTCTCTTCTGTATTTACCACTCCGGGTTCTTCAAAATAGACAGTCTCTATAGAAATTTTTTCCATTTATTCCCTCCTTTTTAAATATAATTTTATTGGTACTTTTAAATCCGCAAGAGGCAAAAGAAAAATAAAGTGTTGACAATATCAAATCATAAATTATAATCAAAATATATTAAAAAATGATTCAAGCTTATATTTCTCTTGGTTCTAATATTGGCAAGAGAGATGAAAATCTTCAAATAGCATTTAATATGATTTCGAAACTTGGAGAGGTTAAGGGCTCACATATCTACAAGACCGAGCCTTGGGGAAGAGAAGATCTACCAGAATTCTTAAATGCTTGTGTCTTTATAAGGACCAATTGCTCTATTAAGGATCTTTTTTTTAACCTGTGTTTTATAGAAGAAAAGATGGGGAGAAAGAAAAAAGGAAAATGGGAACCAAGGATTATAGATCTTGACCTTCTCCTTATCAAAGGTATAATATTTAAAACTCCAAAATTGGTAGTTCCTCACCCTTTACTTAGAGAAAGAAACTTTTACCTTGAACCACTTTCAGAAATCGCAGAAGAGGAAATAGAACCAATAAGCGGAGAAAAGATTAAAAATTTACTATTAAAATCTCCTGATAAGAAAAAAGTATGGAAAACTGGGAGTATATTGCAGTTGAGGGAGTAATAGGGGTAGGAAAAACAACCCTTGTTAAATTACTTTCAAAAGAATATGAAGCGAAAATGGTTCTTGAAGATATAGATGGTAATCCATTCCTACCTCAATTTTATGAAGATCCTGAAAGATATGCCTTCCCAACTCAAATTTTTTTCTTACTTTCTCGTTACAATGAACTTAGAAATTTAACCAATAGAGAACTTTTTACAAGAAGAGTTATTTCTGATTACACATTCGATAAAGACAGATTGTTTGCATTAATTAACCTCAACGAGAAGGAAATCATTATATATGAGAAATTTTACAATCTTCTTGAAAAAGATATTATAAAACCAGACCTTGTGGTTTATCTTCAGGCAAGTGTTGATACCTTGATGGAAAGAATTAGAAAAAGAGGGAGAACTTATGAAAGAAAGATAAAAGAAGATTATATAAAACTTCTTGTAAGTTCTTATAATGAGTATTTCTTCCATTTTCAAAAGAGCCCTGTATTGATTGTAAATTCGAATGAGTTCGACTTCTTAAACGAGCCTTCTCATCTTGAACTATTAAAAAAAGAAATTGATTCAATCCGGACAGGAATCAACTATTTATCTCTTGGATAATGAAAATTTTTAGAAAAATAACTGAACAACAAAATTACTCCTTAGAAAAAAAACGAAAAAATATAAAAATTGGGTTTGTTCCCACAATGGGTTTTCTCCATGAAGGACATCTAAGCCTAGTTGATGTTGCAAAAAGAGAATCAGATGTAGTAGTTGTATCAATCTTTGTGAATCCTACTCAATTTGGTGAAGGAGAAGATTACAACGAATATCCAAGAGATGAAAGTAGAGATTTAGAGCTCCTTAGAGAGAAAAAAGTAGATGCTGTTTTTATTCCTGAGGTAAGAGAGATGTATCCAGAGGGATTTAAAACTTTCTGCAAAGTTGAAGAACTTTCAGATAAGCTTTGTGGGAAGACTAGACCGAACCATTTTAGAGGAGTTACAACTGTTGTTTTAAAACTTTTTAATATTGTTCAACCAGATTTGGCTATTTTTGGAGAAAAAGATTACCAACAATATGTGATTATAAAAAAAATGGTAAGAGATTTAAATCTCCCAATAAAAATTATTTCTTCTCCAATTGTTAGAGAAGAAGATGGCCTTGCTAAAAGTTCAAGAAATATTTATCTCACTCCTATAGAAAGAAAAGAAGCAAGCGTTCTTTATGAATCTCTAATCCTTGCAAAAAAATTAGTAGAAAATGGGATTTGTGATGTTGAATTTTTAAAAGAAAAGATGATAGAACTAATTAAAACAAAAAAGTATCCAAAGATTGATTATATAGAGTTTGTAGACCCTGAAACTCTTGAAGAAGTAAAAGAAGTTAAAAAAACAGTTAGGGTTTTAATGGCTGTATGGATAGGGAAAGCCAGACTCATAGACAATATGGAAATTTCCCTAAAATAGGAGATAAAAAATGGCAACCTTGAAAACTAAAGTGAGAAAAGGGCTTAAGTTATTTGTAATACTTCTTGTTTTTACAATGTTAGCCCTTCTCTTTTTTTCCGATCCTGAACCAGGGAAAAAGTTTAGTTTAAACATTATAAAAAAACTTTCTTATGCTTTCAAAAAAATAGACCCATTTTTTTTATTATTTTCTCTATTATGTTGGGTAATTCACGTTTTATTAGATAGCTGTAGAATTTCTCTTTTATGCCAAGGGGTAAGCGATAAATGGTGTGATTTAAAGACCTCTATTGAGATTATTTTAACAGGGGCTTTTCTCGCTGCAGTAACTCCTTTCCAGACAGGAGGCTTCCCGGTTCAGTTATACCTGTTGAAGAAAGCAAAGATTTCTTACGGGAAAGGGAGTCTTATTATTCTTCTTCGTGCTATTTTCTATTCAATAATGATGCTCGTTCTATTTCCTTTTCTTTTTCCTATCCTTATTAAAGAAACCGAGATAAAATCCATAAATATTTTATCCAAATACAGTATTATTGTTTATTCTATCATAATACTCATTATAACATTTATTCTTATTAAACCAGAAATTATAAAACGTTTAGTTTATAGATTAATCAAGAAAAAAAGAAAAAAAGGAACAAAATTGATCTTTAAACTTTTCAAAGAAATTGAAGAAATGAAAGAAGGATTTTGGTTTTTTGTTAAGAAAAAGAAATGGCATTCAATAGGAAGCTTCTTCTTGACTTTTATTACTTATATTCCTTATTTCTTTATAGCTTCTTTACTCCTTAAAGGAATTGGAATAGAAGAATCTTTCTTTAAGATCGCCTTTTTACAGTTAGTAGTCATATTTTTTTCTTTCTTTTCTCCAACTCCTGGGGCAACTGGAGTAACTGAAGGGGTTTTTGCTGTTTTGTTCTTAGGAATAATTGGAAGAAATTTGCTTGGCGTATTTACAATATTATGGAGATTCTTTACTTTTTATTTAAGCGCTCTTATCGGAGGTATCCTGGTTCTTGATGTTTTAAAATTGGGAGATTTAGAAATTGACAGAAAACGAATTTAGTAAAAAGGATTTCTGGAGAGGAATTAAAATATTTCTCTTCCTTTCAATAGTGTCTATAACTATTATTCTTTCCCTTACTCTAAAAAAAGAAACAATTCACCACTTAAAAACAATTTCTCCTTTCCTCTTGGTTCTACCTTTTTTATCCACTGGACTACGATTTTTCTTTGATATTTGGAGACTCAGATACATCGTAGAAGCAATGGGGGAAAAGATATCTTGGAAAGGAGCTTTTTATTTCACAATGGGAGGGCTTGCAATTGGCGCTATTACTCCAATGCAAATTGGCGGAATCCCTTTTCAAATTTATGTATGTAAAAGAGAGGGAATTTCTATTCCTGAAGGGAGTGCTGCTATATTCACGAGAGGCTTTCTCTCTGCTCTTATTCTACCAATTCTTATCCCTTTCATTTATTACTATAGAAGATATATGAGTATTGGTGTAATGAGTGCTCTCATAAAATATCTTATTTGGTTCTATGGAATAACTGGATTATTCTTTCTCCTTCTATTAACCCAATCTCCTCGAATACAGCGTAGATTTGGAAATAAAGTGAAAGGAATTGTCCTTTTTAAAGAAATCTTTACCAATAAATTTAAAAAAAGAAAAAAATCTTTTTTTAAAGCTTACTTAACAACTTTTCTTTCTCTTTCTTTCTACTTCCTTACAACACCCTTCATAATTAAAGGAATGGGGCTAAAAACACCATTTTTTGAGGCAACTATAGTTCAAATAGTAATGACATATGCAATGAATTTTATGCCGACCCCTGGAGCTAGTGGCCTTGCAGAAGGAAGCGCAGCGGCAATTTTTTACCCTATTGTTAAACCAACTTCTATCTTAGGGGTATTTATAGTCTTATGGAGATTCTTTAATGCTTATCTTGGAATAATTATAGGAGTCTTAGCTATTTCTAAGTTCATTTCTGAAAAGTAAAAAATGAATAAAAATTTAATCCACTCCCTTGCGAAATTTCTTATTTTTATTATTATTAAGATTGTTTACAAGATTTACAGTTGTTTTAGGCTTGACTTTAAAACTCATTATAGTAAATTTATCATAATGGGGAAGGAGGTGTGAGATGGAGGAAAAAAAAGAGATTATGAATAGTGAAGAAGAAAAACCAAAGGAAGAGGTAAAAGAAGAGGATCTCGTTACAAAATTACAGAAAGAAAAAGAAGAGCTAAAAGATAAATATCTAAGAGCATTAGCGAATTATGAAAATTTAAGGAAAAGAGCTATTGAAGAAAAAGAAAAAATTTACAGTTTTGCTATAGAAGAGGTTTTCAGAAAAGTTTTGCCAATTCTTGACGATTTTAATAGGGCTTTTAAGCATCTTGAAGATAGCAAAGGTAAAAGAAAAGACTATAAGTCTTTCGTCCAAGGTGTACGGCTTATTAAAGCTAATATTGAAGCCCTATTAAGGAACTACAATATTGAGGCCTTTAAATCAGTGGGAGAGAAATTTGACTATTCAAAACACGAAGCAATTCAAGTTATAGAGACCGCTTTAGAAGAAGATGATAAAATTTTAGAAGAAATAGAAACTGGATATAAAATTGGAGATAAAATTTTAAGGCCAGCTAAGGTAATAGTGGCCAAGAAGTTAGAAATTAAAGAAGAAAAAAATGGGGAGGAAGGTAGAAAAGAAGGAGGTGATGGAGAATGAAGGAACCTATAATTGGAATAGATCTTGGCACAACCAACTCTGTTGTTGCCATTGTTGAACAAACCACTCCTGAAGTGATTCCAAATCCGGAAGGGCAAAGAACAACCCCTTCTGTTGTGGGTTTTAAAGGAGGAGAGGAAATTGTTGGACTCCAAGCAAAAAGACAGCAGTTAATCAATCCCAAAAATACAATCTATTCAATAAAAAGATTTATGGGAAGAAGATATTCGGAGGTAGAAGAAGAAAGGAAGAGAGTCCCCTTTGAAGTTGTAGAAGGCCCTCATAACGATGCAAGAGTGAGAGTGGAGGGTAAGATTTATTCTCCTCCTGAGATTTCCGCTAAGATTCTTCAATATCTTAAAAAAGCAGCGGAGGACCATCTTGGAAGAGAGGTAAAGAAGGCTGTAATTACAGTTCCTGCTTATTTTAATGATGCTCAAAGAAAAGCCACAAAAGATGCCGGAGAAATTGCGGGCCTTGAGGTTGTAAGGATTATAAATGAGCCTACGGCAGCTTCTCTTGCATATGGGCTTGGAGAGAAAAAGGAAGAAAAAATAGCTGTTTTTGACCTTGGAGGAGGAACTTTTGACATCTCTATTCTTGAGATAAGTGAAGGGGTTTTTGAAGTTCTTTCTACAAACGGAGATACTCATCTTGGAGGGGATGACTTTGATCATGCTATAATGGATTGGCTAATAGAGGAATTCAAAAAACAAACAGGAATTGATATTACAAATGATAGGAGTGCTGTTCAGAGAGTTAGAGATGCTGCGGAAAAAGCAAAGTGTGAACTTTCTACAATGAAAGAAACAACAATTAATCTCCCTTATCTTGCAGTAGATGACACAGGACCAAAACATCTTGAAATAAAATTAACAAGAGCTAAATTAGAATCTCTAACAGAGCATTTACTAAATAGACTTGAAGAGCCTGTAAGACTTGCTCTTAAGGACGCCGGATTAACTCCGAAAGACATTGATGAAGTAATCTTAGTTGGCGGTATGACTAGAATGCCGGCTGTTCAAGAAAAAGTGAGACAACTATTTGGAAAAGAGCCTCATAAAGGAATAAATCCGGACGAAGTTGTAGCTATTGGGGCTGCAATTCAAGGAGGAGTTCTGGCGGGTGATGTAAAAGACGTCTTACTCCTTGATGTTACACCTCTATCTCTTGGAATAGAAACCTTAGGTGGGGTGATGACTGTAATCATACCGAGAAACACCACAATTCCAACACGAAAAAGCAAAGTTTTCACTACTGCTGAAGACAACCAACCTGCTGTCTCAATTCACGTGCTTCAGGGAGAAAGACCAATGGCTGCTGACAATAGAACCTTAGGTAGATTTGAACTAACTGGTATACCCCCTGCCCCAAGAGGTGTCCCTCAAATAGAAGTTAGTTTTGATATAGATGCTAATGGAATCTTAAATGTTTCTGCAAAAGATCTTGGAACGAATAAAGAACAATCTATAAGAATAGAATCCTCTTCTGGACTTACAGAAGAAGAGATCGAAAGAATGAAAAAAGAAGCAGAAATTCATGCGGAAGAGGATAAGAGGAAACAAGAATTAGTTAACTTAAGAAATCAGGCTGATTCTATAATTTACACAACAGAAAAAACACTTAAAGAACATGGTAATATAATTTCGAATGAAGAACGAGGCAAAATTGAAAATGCAATTTCAGACTTAAAAGAGGCTCTTAAGACTGAAGATGCAAATAACATTAGAAAGAAAATAGAGAACCTCCAGCAGGCTTCCTATACCATCTCAGAAAAACTTTATAAGAGAGCTCAAGAGCGCGGGGCAGAACCAGAGAAAGAAACCACTAAAGAAACAGGACATAAAGAAAAGAAAGAAGAAGGAAAAGGTGAGGTTGAGGCTGATTACGAGGTAATTGATGAAGAGGAGGAAAAAGGAAAATAATATTTAGTTATGGCAGATAAGGATTACTACGAAATCTTAGGGGTTTCAAGAGATGCAACTACAGAAGAAATAAAAAAAGCCTATAAAAGGCTTGCGAGGAAGTATCATCCTGATATGAATAAAGATAACCCAAAAGAAGCAGAACAAAAATTTAAAGAGATCTCCGAAGCCTATGAAGTTCTTGCAGACCCAGAAAAAAGAGCTCAATATGACCGTTTTGGAAAAGAGGGCGTTCATTTTGAAAGCGGACACTTCACCTGGAGAGATTTCACCCATCAGGATGATTTACGGGACATATTTAGCGATCTTTTTGAAAACTTCGGCTTTGGCGGAGGGAGTTTCTTTGAGGATCTATTTGGTAGTTCAACCACTAGGGTAAAAAGAAGGGGAGAGACTTATAGAGTAGCTGGAGAAGATATTAGAATCCCTCTTGAAATAACCTTAAAGGAAGCTTCAGAAGGGACTATAAAGAAGATAAGAGTCCGTTTGTTTGACAAATGTGGAAGGTGTGGTGGAAAAGGAGGTGGGGTGGGAACCTGCCCAAGATGTGATGGCTCTGGAGAAATAAAAGTTACAAGATCAAGTTTCTTTGGGCAAATGGTTTCCATTTCCACCTGTTCTACCTGTAGAGGAAGTGGGGAAATTGTAAGAGATCCTTGCCCTGATTGTCACGGAGAAGGAAGGGTAAAAAAAGAAAAACAAATTTCAGTAAGAATTCCTCAGGGCGTTGAAACAGGACATTACATCTCTCTAAAAGGGGAAGGAAACATAGGGATTAGAGGCGGCCCAAAAGGTGCAATAATAGTTTATATAAAAGTAAAAGAAGACCCAAGATTTCAAAGGGAAGGGAGTAACTTAAGAATTAGAGTCCCAATAAGTTACAAAACAGCTATTGAGGGTGGAAAAGTGGAAATTCCTACATTAAATGGAAGAGTAAGTCTTACAATACCTCCAGGAACCGAATCTGGGAGAGTTTTCATCTTACGAGGACAAGGAATGGGAAATCTTTATGGAATGGGCAAAGGAGATCTTCTCGCCGAGGTTTACATCTGGACTCCTAATAGAATTACAGAAAGGGCAAGAGCTCTACTTGAGGAACTCGAGAAAGAACTTGGAACTCCACCCAAATTGTAAATGAGAAAAATAAATTCCCTTATTTTTAAAAATATTATTTGGGACTTTGATGGAACACTCTTTGATACATATCCTGAAATTACAAGGGCTTTCGCTGATGTTTTAAGAAAAAATTATTCTATTGAATATAGTTATGAGAAAATTTTCTCTTTTGCAAAAACTTCTATAAATTTCTGCATTGAAAGTCTTGCAAAAGAATTTGGAATAGATAAAGAAGAATTTTCCGAAAAATTTAAAGAGAGGTATTTTGGAGAGTTAACGTTTGAAGACAAGCCATTTGAAGGTGCCGAAGAGGTTCTTAAATATGTAAAAAAATTCGGTAAGAATTTTCTAATAACTCATAGGAGCTTTGAAAGTTTAAATGAATTTTTAAAAAGAAACAAATTCCATAAATATTTTGTAGAAATTGTCACTGCTGATTCTAATTTTCCATTAAAACCCGATCCCACAAGTTTCAATCATCTGATAGAGAAGTATAAACTTATAAAAGAAGAAACTCTTGGAGTGGGAGATAGAATTTTGGATATAGAAGCTGCACTTGGAGCTGGAATAAAGGCTTGCTTCTTTGACCCTTCCGGAAGGAAACTTGAAAAAGCCACTTACAATATTAGCAAGATAAGGGACTTACTAAGAATAATTAATTCTCGATAAAAAATTATTAAAAAATTTAATAATTTTTAGAGCACTTTCCTCTACTTCCTTAGATAATCCCTCTTCCAAATTAAGACTCTTAGGCATAACAGCAAGAATTTTAAGTTCCTTAATGGAACTTTCTTTTGAAAGGAATTCATAAAAAATATTTAAGGATGAGGCATGAGTAAGACCAAAATTTCCATTTATATCTTGTAAATCAAAAATTTTTATTTCTCCTTCTTTTCCTTCAAAAATAACCGCATCTATAATTAAGAGTTTCTTAAATTTTTTCTTCAGAAGAAAACCAATCCAGTGTTCAGGCGTAGAACCTGCAACAATCACGTTATTAAAACCTCTTTCTTTTAAGGTTTTTGCCACAAAAACACCAATTCCATCATCAGATTTTAACTCAGAACCTATACCCATTATTACAGTTTGTTTATCAACAAATTTTTCTAATTCCTTCTCCCACATTGAGATTATTTAAACTTATTCGGAAAGAGTCCTTTTACAGTTCATCTTTAGAGTTTTATTCTTTATATTCCTTTCTATCCTTTATAGCCCTACTTAAAGTAAGCTCATCAGCAAAATCAATATCTGTCCCAAAAGGTATTCCTCTTGCTATACGAGTGATCTTTATTCCAAGAACTCTTAAGTTTTGCTCTATATACAAAGCTGTCGCCTCTCCTTCAGTTGTAGGATTTGTGGCAATAATTACTTCTTTAATCCCTTCTGCTTTAACTCTATCGAAAAGAGAAGAGATATTCAAATCCTGAGGCCCTACATTATCAAGAGGAGAAAGGACCCCTCCAAGAACATGATACAATCCTTTAAAGGAATTGGAACGTTCTATTACAAAAACATCCATTGATTTCTCAACCACACATATTGTTGTCCTGTCTCTATTAGGAGAAGCACAAATCTCACATAAATTTCCTTCCGCTATATTTCCACATTTATTACAAAATTTTATTTCCTTAAGCGTTTTTTCTAAAGAATCAAGAATTTTTTCTCCAACACTATGGTTACTTAAAAGATAAAATGCAATCCTTTCCGCAGACTTCTTTCCAATTCCAGGTAGTAATTGAAGCATTTGTATAAAACGGGCAAAAGTAGATGGGACTTTCAAGATATTAAATCTTTTATTCCTTCTAAAGGAGGTAAACCAATTACCTCTTGAAGCTTTTCTTGGAAAATTTCTTTTGCTTTTTCTCTGCCTTTGTTTATAGCGGAAACGACTAGATCTTCCAATAACTCCTTATCTTTTATTGTAATAAGTTTTTCCTCAATCTCAAGATCTATAACATCCCCAAATCCATTTACTTGAACTTTCACCATTCCACCACCACTTTCAGCAGTTACTCTTTCTTTTTTTAGCTCTTCCTTAAGTTCCTCAGCCTTTTTCTGCAAATTAACAAAATCAAAAATGTTCTTCAGCATTGAATATCTCCTTTATTTTTTTAACCAAAGGGTCATTACTTAATTTAGGCTCTATTTTCTGCTCATAAGTCAATATCTCTATATCTACATTCTTACCTGTCAATTCTTTTATTGCTTCTCTCAAAAAGCTCAGATCTTCTTTTAAATGTTCTTTATGGGTCGACGGGACTTTTATCCTCAAAATATTATCCTCAAAAGAAATAGGTTTGGCGTCTCTTAGAAAAGTTTTTAAAAAATTCTTTCCATAAATTCCATTTATTCTTTTCATAATTTCATTCCATAGTGTTTCTACATTCGAAAATTCTAATTCATCCTTAGCGATAAAAGTCTCTTTTTCCACCTTAGGGTTATTCTCTAAAGAAGAACTTTTAGAAAGCTTTTCCATTACTGTGTTTAAGTCCTCCAAAAGAGGAAGTTTAGCCATTCTGAGCATCGCAAGTTCAAGATAGATAGGAGAATGATTCATTAGCCTGAGGTCTTTCTCTAATTCTACCGATAAATTAAGAAGAGCTGTCAAAAAATCCATTGAAACATCTTCTCCCGCAATCTTCATCTCCTCTTCAAAAGGAAGGGAAGTTTTCCTTATCTCCATCTTAAAAAGAATAATCCTTCTAAGGAATTTTAACCATCCTGAGATAAATTCTTTAAGGTCATACCCCTTTTGAACAATCTCTTCTAAACGCCGAATAATCTCATTCTCTTCTTTTTTCTTTATATTATTAAACAAATCTAGATATAAAGAATCCCCAATGAATCCAAACACTTCTCTAACGTCTTCTGCTGTAATTTCACCCTCAGAATAACAAATTAGTTGCTCAAGCATTCCTTCTGCATCCCTTATCGCTCCTTCTGCTCTAGATGCAATAAGATGTAACGCTTCGTCACTCGCTTTTACTTTCTCAACACTCACAACTTCTTTGAGTTTCCGAAAGATTTCTTCTTCACTTAAAATTCTAAAATCAAATCTCTGACATCTTGACAAAACTGTCTTCGGAACTTTTTGAGGATCTGTAGTCGCAAAAATAAAAATTACATGGGAAGGAGGTTCTTCAAGAGTTTTTAATAAAGCATTGAAAGCCTCTTTTGTAAGCATATGAACTTCATCTATTATGTAAACTTTATAACGAGAATGAGTTGGTGTATAGGCTACTGCTTCTCTAAGAGCCCTAATTTCATCAATGCCTCTATTAGAAGCCCCGTCTATTTCTATAACATCAAGGGAGTTGCAATTAGTTACCGATCTGCAACTATCACATTGATTGCATGGATTTTCCATTATTCCCTTTTCACAATTGAGAGCCTTTGCAAATATTCGAGCAACCGAAGTCTTTCCTACGCCTCTTGGACCTGAAAATAGATAAGAATGCCCCAATTTTTTACTTCTTAATGCCGATTTAAGAGTTCTTGTGACGTGGGGTTGCCCAATCACTTCATCAAAATTTTGTGGTCTATACTTTCGAGTTAAAACCAAATATCTCATAAAAATAAATTATCCTCAGTCGCACAGCTTGCTTTGCCTATGTTTTTTATCGGTGCCTCCTAAGAAAAAGCTCCATTTAGGCTTTCCTTCATCAGAAATAGAGACTTCTTACCGCTGCTTCCTTCCGGACCTGACGGGGTTCGAAGCTCTTTTCTATGAAGGGCCCAAACTTCAACGCCCCTCTTAAGAAGCCCATAATAAAAGAACATAGACGCATCCAAGCCAATAGCCCTGCATATAGCGGCTTTCAGGTTTGGGGCACCGCTACCGCCCCGCTTTTGTGCGACCGAGTTATTTATATTTTATTGATGAATAAATAAGAAGTCAAGGGGCAATCTTTCTATATATTCTCTAAAAATTGCTTATATTTTTTCAAAACAACCTCTTTAGAATACTCTTCTATTGCTTCTAACCTTCCATTTTCACCTAATTTTTCTCTAAGTTTTTTATTCCTCATTAACTCTAAAATTGCTTTCAAAATTTCTTTTTTATTTCTTGGATCTGCAATAACCCCACAATTTGTATCTCTTATTATAGAGGCGGTTTCCGAATCTGGATGGACAAGCCCAAGCGCAGGTCTTCCTGCTGCCATAATATTGTAGAGCTTTGAGGGAACTGATGATACAGATTTATCAGGATCAAGAGCAACGACAAGGACATCTGCAGATGCCATAAGTAATGGCAAATCTTCTAAGGGTTGGAATGGATAAAAGCGAACATTTTTAAGAGCAAGTTCATTTGCTTTTTCTTTTAAATCTGCCTTGCATAACCCCCCTCCGACAAGGGCAAAAATAAGATCCTCATCTTTTAGTTCTTGAGCTACTTCAAGTAAGGCACTTAAAGCTTTAAAATTTGTAACCGTAAGAGTTCCCGCATGCATAATAACGAAAGATTTATTGAGATTCAACTGTTGGCTTAAAGGGTTATTTTTGGGTAAGGGAGTTATAAAATCCGTATCCACCCAGTTCGGGATAACTTTTATTTTTTCTTTCGGAACACCTTTCGCAATCAAATTTTCTTTAAAGCCCTCACTTATTACAACAATCACATCCGATTTCTTATAAGCCCACTTCTCAAATTCCTTAGCCAATTTTATCAAAAATGGATTTCTTAAAATACCGCTATTTATTGCAAGATCAGGATGTATATCCTGAACATTTAAAACAAAGTGGGCGCCTTTTAACTTTTTCAAAATATATCCTGTAATTGCAAGTGTAGGGGGAGGAGAACGAAAGAAAGCAACATCATATTTTTCTCCAAGGCTTAAAAAAAGTGAATAGAGAGAATAATGCAACCAGGAAAGAAATCTCTTCGGGCCTTCTTTAGATAGATAAGTCCGTGTCCTTTTAATTTTCAAATTATCCTTCAATTCTGTGCTAACAAAGCCTCTTCTCCATTTCCCTTTCTCTGGCTGGGTAGTAATTACGGTTACCTTATGTCCTCTGAGGGCGAGAGACTTTGCGAGTTCCTCCATCAGGATTGGTCCACTTCCGTAACTTGGGGGATAGAACATCGGAAAAATTGCGATTTTCATTTCTTATTCTCCTCCCTTTCCGAATAAGCGTATATATAAATAATTGCAGGGACAAGGAAAAACAAGTCCGCACCGTAAAAAGCTCCTGTAGATTCAAAGAAACTTCGTAGGGTAAAAAATGTAAGAATTGCGAGAGATTCTGAAAGAATTATATTCTCGGGATTCTTTATATATGCGGATTTTCTAATTAATTTTTTCTTAAAAACAATAAACCATATTCCGTAGATTGCGGAAACAAAAAATATTGTTCCGAGAATTCCACTTTGAACAAGCGAATGGAAGAAAGCGTTATGCATATGGATTCCCTCCAACATAAAACGGTCTGCGTGGAATCCGTAACCTACAAAAGGAGATTTCTTGAATAAATGAAGACCCGGCAACCACTGTCCTTTGACTCTCCCGGAAAGAGAAAAAAGTTCATCCAGGGAACCTCTCGACCCCCACAAATATCCTGAAAGATAAATCACAAGAGCAAAAACAGGGGCAAAAAATGCAATCCAGTGAAACTGAAGGGAAAAAAGAATAATCGCAGCACCTCCAGCGAACCCCAAAAGAGCACTTCTCGACTGGCATAAAGATAGAAGATTGAGAGAAAAGCCGAGCAAAAGAAACCATAAAATTCGATTTCTTTTGCTTCGAAGTTGCCTGAAACGCGAAAAGGCAACAAGAACTGCAACACCAGCAAAGCGGCCCACGCCATTCTGAGTAATACGTGCAACCTTACCTGGGAACATATAAAACTGCGGCAGAGGTCGACCGATAATATAAGAACGGAGAGGTCCAAAAGAGAGATAAAAAACGAACAAAAATGCGATAATCCAGTTGGTATTCACTAAAATTTTTGCTTCTCTGGTAGATTCTCCATAGCCGGTTAGTAGTAAACCTGTAACAACAACTGAAATATAAAGAAGAGCCCAGTAAACCGCATTAATTCCCCTTGTAGATAGAAGGGAGGAAACAAGACCAATAATACCATACAATAAAAGAAACAACGTCGGTTTTTTAAATTTTAAATCAGCCCTTTCCTTTTTTCCTGCGAATATAATAAGGGCTAAAAATACCGCAAGAAAAGGGAAATAAGCCCTAATGCCATTAAAAAAGTTAAAAAGACTCTGCGTAAAAATATCACTCAACACAAACCCTGGGCCGTAAGAAGAAAAAGCCCCCCAGATGAGAACCCAGATTGCTCCGATGACCACGTTATATAAAGGAGATAAATCAGGATTTAGGATTTGGGATTTAGGATTTAGAGGTTGGGATTCGGAATTTGGGGATTGGGATTTAGCCATTTTTTTCCTTCCTTTTTAAAGCTGATATCAAACCATTTAACATTTTTCCGACTTTATTATAACCTTCAATAATTTCTCGGTAATCTTCAAATTTCAAAAACTTTAAGTCTTTTGCTAATAATAAATGATATTTAGTTTCAGCGACAGAGCCTCTGGCAATATATAATGATTGTAGGTATTCTTTAGTGGTATTTTTCGATTGACCTTCAACAATATTAGATGGAATTGAAATAGCCGCACGACAAAGCTGATCTGTTAGTCTGAACCGTTCCTCCTTAGGAAAATCTTTTGTTATCTCATAGATTTCTAAAACTAACTTGTGAGCTTCTTGCCATACTTTAAGTTCTTCAAAATTCTCCATTTTTACCTCTTTTTTCTTTTCCTAATCTCCAGATTCTAATCTTATATCTTTTTCTCCTAAATCCTACCCCCCAAATCCTAATCCCTAAGATGTAGTGCTTCTTCGTATATCTTTTGAAGCCTCCCTCCCAGTTTGTCCCACAAGTAGTATTCTTCCGCTCGTTTTCGGGCGTTAATTCCCATCTGTATTCTTAATTCAGGGTCAAGATACAGTTTCTCAAGGGCTTTTGCCATTTCTTCTACTACATATTCCGGGTTACGAGCCTCAATTTTTATTCCCCATTCATCTTTAATATGAAATCCGGGTCCTGCAAGGTCAAGGCAGACAACCGGAATCCCTACCGCCATTGCCTCAACAACAACAGCCCCACCTCCGTCACGCAAAGAAGGAAAGAGAAAAACATCCGATTCTCTCATTTTTTTAATCAATTCTTCTCTTGGTAACCAGGAAATTATCTTAACACTATTTCGAATTCCAAGTTTATCTATTTCTTTTTCAATTCTTATTTTCTCTGGACCGTCTCCTACAATTTCAAAAATAGAATCGGGATATTTTTTATTAAAACGAGCAAAAGCTCGTAAGCCAAGAGGAATTGCCTTAATCGGGTCGAAACGACCAGCGAATAATATTTTGAAGGATTTAGGATTTAAGGTTTGGGATTTAGCAATACCTTCCTCCCTAATCCTCAAATTTCCAATCTTAACCCCTGGTTTCAGGTCTTCCTGGGAGATGCCGTTCACCGGGAATTGATAGATATTTTTGTTAAACTTTTCTACTTTTTTTCTTGTTTCTTCATTACAGACAAGAACTGCTTTTGCTTTTTTCATTCCGATTATTCTTGTTGGTGTATGTCTCCAGAATTCCTGAAAAATACTCCGTGTTATTTCTTTAAATCTATCCGTTAGGCACAATTGGTTTCCAAAAACTTTCGGAACTTTCTGTCCTCCGCCGACAGGGCCCCAGATAAAAGGTGAACCGAGATATGCTCCGATGTAACTCGGCATCCAGTCGTTATTAAAAGTGAGTTGATGAAAAGCATCAAAATTGTATTTCTTATGTAATTTTTTTGCAAGTAGGAATGCCTTAATCTGCCAGAGCCAGTAACAGACTCTGTAGCCGAAATAATTGTTTTTTATGATTTGAGGTAAAGATGGTAAGTCTATATAATAAAATACAACATTATTAAGATTTTCTTTTTTAATTGCTTCTATTAAATTTTTCTTATTATATTCACGAGTTATTATTACAAGTTCAAAAGAATGGCTAATCTTTTTAATTAAATTCCAGCCAATTACATCTTCTCCAGGGTGTGAATCTGCTGGAGCAAGGGGATTACAGGCATAAGCGGAAATTAAAATTTTCATCTTTCATTCCGTCTACCATTTATTCCGTGAAATAGTAAAATCATATAGATTAGCATAATTTAGAAACACTCAAGAAGACCTACAAGATTACCAAGTATTCTCCCGAAATAATACTTCGCTTCTTTTTCTTTAAAAACACAAATTGACGATATTACCATTCTTATTATTATTCCAAGAACGCATAGAAAAACAGACAACTCTTTATTATTTTTCCTCACAAAATAAATTCTATTCTTCACTTCTCTTTTCCTCCTTAGAAAAATTAAAATCTCTCCTCGATAAAACAATTAAAGTCAGCCATTATCTTCTTCCACGAATATCTTTCCTCAACAATCTTCTCTCCTTCTCTTCCTAATTTTCTACCTTTTTCAGGATTTTTCAATAGATATTCTAACTTTTCTATGAACTCTTCTACGGTCTCCGCTTGCAGGAAATGCCTTCCTTTTTCTAATTCTAACCCTTCCGCTGATTTACCGGTTGCCACGACGGGTTTCCCTGCTGCCAGGTATTCTAAAATCTTTAATCTCGTCCCGGAACCCGAAAATATTGGAGCGACGCATATATCACAGGCTTTTATGAAAGGAGGGACTTCCTTAAAAGGAATACTCCCCGGATTTATTAGCCATTCTATATTAAAATTAACCTCCCCACCAATCAAAGCCAATTTTACATCAGGGTATTTTTTTATAATATCAGGCATTATATTTTTAATAAGAAAATCTATTGCTTCTTTATTTGGTTTATAATCTGTTAACCCCATAAAAAACAAAATGGTTCCTTTAAGATTATACTTCTCCTTTATTTTTTCCACTTCATCATTACTGATATTCTCAAATTTTTCAATATCTACACCATTTGGCAAGATATAAGGATTAACACCATACAATTTTTTGAATTTTACTGCGTCTTCTCTGGACACTGCTGTTGTCAGGTGAGCTTTGTTTACCAGATTTCTTTCCGCAAGCCGGCTTAAAAAAGTTATTATTCCTCTTTCTTTCTGTTTTCTCAGTTCATATTCAACATTATGCGAATGATATACAAGAGGGATTTTTATATCTGAGTGTTTTAAATAGAGAAATAAATACCACAATAAAATTGCCCCTGAGGCACCTTCAAGAAATATATAACCGGGTTTTATCTTCTTAATTTCTATAATTAATCCTGGTAATTCTTTTATTAAAGTAATAATTTTTTTTATTCTCTTGTGAGAGGGCAAATAAAAGTTTTTTATTATGAAATCTTTTGATAAGGTTTCTTCTCCTTTCTTTGTGCTGAACTGAAACAGATATTTTTTACCAGTTAAATATCTCGTAAAATTAAAAGTTACATTAGCACATCCGCTTGCAGGAGGATAGGTTTCGTATAAAGAGATAACTATTTTATTCATTTCTAAAATAATCCTCCACCAATTCTTTTACTTCTTTTTTAAACCTCTCAGCCGAAAATTTCTTTGCCTGTTTTGCAAGATGTATTCTCAAAATCTTTTGTTTCTTATCGTCCTTCAAAACCGCAATTATTTTAGATACCGCATCTTCAAAGTTGTTATACAATAAATCCTCATTATTAACAATCTCGGTTTGCCCACCACCACGAGGAACCCAGACAATTTCTCCTGCTTTTATCATCTCAGCTACTGAAATCCCGAAAGATTCATTAGGATGAGCTGAAATACCATATTTGTGACCAGAGAGGAATTCTTGCTTTTCTTCTCCAAATTTGGCTCCTTCTAATTTAATCCAGTCTCCTTTTGTTTTCGATAACTTCTTAAGATACTCAGCATAAGTTGAATTATAGAGAGGTCCTATTATATGAAAATGCAAATCAAACCCTTCTCTTCTAACTCTATCCAGAACTTCAATTATAAAGTCTATTCTTTTTTCAGGAACAATTCTTCCAATATAAATAAAACCATCTTCTTTTTTATCCCAGGGAATATGCATAAACTCTTCGGCGACTGGCGGATAAATCACCTTACTTTCTATACCGAATTCTTTTCTTAATATCTTAGCACCCCAATTTGAATTTGCAACCGTCAAATTCTCTCTAAAATCATTAGATGAAGAGCCACTTAAAAATTTACAAAAAGAAAGATAGAACTCACGAAGAATGTTTTTGTTATAAAATATTTTCTTTAAACCTTGTTTTTGGGGGGCTAAATTTCTCCTAAGTTCGTCGCTAAAGGAGAAATCTGCAATAAATTGAATCCCTCCTTTGTTAAAATTCATTATGTTGTAGGTAGAAATTATTAGGTCAAAAGAATCTATAAAATTACGACAGAATCTTGCGAAAATTGCCCCACGAATTGCATCAAAATAACGAAAATTTCTAAAGAAATTGGCTAAAGGATGTTCAATTATTCTAATCTCGCTGGAAGTGAGATTTGTTCCAAAACATTCGTTGAGTCTGTTCAAACTAGAAGAATAAAGAGTCAGCAAAGTTACTTCATATTCGTCTTTTAATGCTTCTGCTAAATATAAAGCTTTCGCTTCAGACCCACCACCTTCAATTAATTGTGGATGAATTATAGCTATTTTTTTCAATCTTCCATCTCTCTTTTTGCAGAATTTTTATTTGTAACAAATAGCATGGATTTCACTTCCTCTTTTGTATGTATTTATTTTATTGAAACCGTAGCTTTTGATTAAATTTAATATATTTTCTTTTGTAATACCAGCGGGAGTTAAATTAGAATGAATCTCACAGCAAACCAACTTACAAGAATTATTTGAAAGCGTTTTTTTGAGCCCTTTAAGAACCAAATATTCATAACCCTCCACATCAATTTTTATTGCTTTCGGTAAAGGTATTTTTTTTCTTTCAACAATAAAATCTCCTGGGAAAATTTTTGTGGTGTTCCGAAAATCACTTTCTTCATTTTGAAGTAAACTCACAGCTCCTATGCCAACTCTCTTTTTAATGTATAAAGAACCTTCGCTAACTTTATCGCCTAAAGCGACTTTGATTGGTTTTACATTATTTAGACTGTTTACCTCTAAATTTCTCCTTAAAGCTTCAAAGTTTTTACTATCAGGTTCAAAGGCAATAATTTTTCCTATACTTCCAACCTCCTTTGCCATTAAAATGGTATATAATCCTATATTAGCCCCAACATCATAGGCAACATCACCTTCATTTAGAAATTCAAGTAGAGCTTTTAACATAAGAAATTCGGCACCATAGTTTTCACGAAAAAATTGCTCAAAAGTTTTTAATTCATCGTAATTAGATATTTGCAAAATTGCACTTATTCCCATAAAATTTACTTTTTTCTCTCTAAAGGGAATTGTATTTAGCATAAAGTAAATTTTTTTCATAATTTGATTTAATTTTAAAAATCTGATTATCTTTAATAACAAAGGATTAGTTGATACTTCTTTTAGTAAGGCATATAACAAATTATTCCTCCTTAAAAATTTTATTTCTCACGGCTTTTAATACAATTATATCCTCCTTATCCAATCTCATTATAAATACCATAATACCATAAACTACACACATTATAGCAACCTCTAATAATTTTAGCCATCCCTGGAATTCTATTAAATTTCTCAAAAAAATTACTAACCCTATTGCCACCAAACCCGCAAAGATTATCTTCAAATAAGAAAATTTATAGGGATGAATTTTATAGAAATAATAAATTTCTATAACCCGGGCAAAATCTATAAGAGCATAAGAAATTCCAGTTGCAATTGCTGCCCCAAGGATTCCAAATTTTGGTATTAGAAAATAATTTAGAACAACATTTAAAAGACCGAGAACAGTAACATTTGTTAATTCTATCTTTTCTTTCCCTGTCATTATCAGTATATAGCCTACAGAACCGACACCAACATTAACGAGTTGTATAAAACTAAAAGTGATAAGAATAGACCACCCCGGTAAAAATTCGTTCCCAAATAGTAACATTATCTCTTTTGAAAACAGAATAAATATAAATACAAGAGGCATAACCAGCCCAAATGCCCATTTTGTGCTTGATTTAAGAAGCAAGCCCAATTCAGAAAATTTCTTTTTGTTGTGTAAGTCGGTGATAATAGGGGCGAATATGCCGTGAAATGAATAAATAATTAAGGAGCCCTGGAACGCTACCACAGATGCGGCATTGTAGATTCCAACATTTTGAGATGTCATAAAAATTCCAATCATTATTTTGTCAACTTTGTTAATCAGAAAACCTGATAATCCCACAAGAAGGACACTCAATGAATATAAAAAAAGAGGTTTTATTTCGTATTCTGGTTTTAACTCTGAGAATAGTTCCGGGAATATTTTGCGTAATAAAAAAAATCCTAAAAATAGTGAAGAAACGATTGAGAGAATATAGGCATAAATAGCTCCATTTAAACGAAGCCCTAATGCAAATAAAGGAATTACTATAAGGAGACTAACCAAAGGAATAAAAACGAGTTCTATACCGACAGAGTATTCTATTTTTTTAAATATAAGAAAAGCTTGCATACATACGCTAAAAAGAGAGAAGAAAGGTAGAGTCAAAGAAAGAATCTTTAAAACTTTGCCCAATTCAGGCTCGTTAAATATCTTACCTGCAATGGTACTAGACCAGAAAAATATTACAATACCTATTATTGCACTGGAAATAAGGCTAATTAGAAAGGAAGAAATTATTGTTCCTTTTACTCTGGATTTTTTGCCCTCGCTGAGGTATAAAGAACCAAACCTTAAAGTTCCTTGCGGTAACCCTAACATTGAAATCCCTTGAATTATTCCTATTGCAGAAAGTCCAAGAGTATAAAGTCCGTAAGAAGCAGATCCAAGAACTCTGGTTAAGACAACTTGAAGGATGAATTTTATCCCCTTACTCAATCCCTGACCGAAGAGGGCAACACCTCCACCTCTTGCTATTTGCTTTGTCAAATACTCAATTTCAAAATCGGAATTTCCCATCTCAACAACAAATATTAATCCCTAAACAAAACAATTTTATTCGAAGAATTTATATGATCTATTCTTCTGCAATCTTCCTTAGATATTTCCCATAATTATTCCTGTATTTTTCAGAGAATTTTAGTAATTGTTTTTTATCTATAAAACCCATTCTGTATGCAATCTCTTCAATACAGCCTATTTTTAAACCCTGACGAGTTTCTATCATAGAGATATATTCTCCGGCTTCTAATAAGTTTTCATGAGTTCCTGTATCAAGCCAGGCAAAACCTCTTCCTAAAAGCTTAACATTCAACTTATTCCTTTTAAGATATTCGTTGTTTACATCTGTGATTTCTAATTCTCCTCTTTTGGAAGGCTTTAGTGATTTTGCTATATTAACTACATCGTTATCGTAAAAATAAAGCCCTGTCACTACATAATTGGACTTTGGTTTTTTTGGTTTTTCTTCTATTGATAAAACTTTTCCGTTTTTATCGAACTCAATAACTCCGTAGCGTTCCGGCTCATTAACATAATACCCAAATATAACTCCTCCACTTTCTCTTTCGACCTTTTGCAGCGATTCTCTCAAAATTTTCGAAAACCCATGACCATAAAAAATATTATCCCCAAGAATTAAAGAGACATTATCTGAACCAATAAACTCCTCGCCAATTATAAAAGCCTCTGCAATACCATTTGGCTTTGGTTGTTCTTTGTATTGAAATCTTAACCCAAATTGCGAACCATCCCCAAAGAGTTCCCTAAAACGAGGTAAATCTTTTGGTGTTGAGATAATTAAAATATCCCTAATTCCTGTGAGCATTAAAACAGATAAAGGATAATATATCATTGGTTTATCATAAATTGGGAGAAGTTGTTTTGTTATAACCTGGGTTACTGGATAAAGCCTAGTTCCTTCTCCGCCTGCCAAAATTATACCTTTCATAGATCCTCTTTAAAATTTCTAAGACAAAAATTAAAAAATTTATAGAAAAAGTCAAGTAACCATGAATTTTTGTATTTTAAATCTAAGACATATCTTTTCTTGAGATCTCCTGATTCTCCAACTTGTAAGACTATTCCAGAAGTAAATTATCTTTAATGGGCAACTCCTCCTCTACAACTTCTTATTCTCTTTAAATAACCTTTTCTCTATACTAAAATCTAATCTCGAAAAAATTTCGTATCTTGAATTATTTTTATTTGTTAATATAATGAGTTAATGAATAAAGAAATTATTCTTTTTAAAAAGGAGAGGCCTTTTGTCTATAATAAAGATTTTTTTCTTTTTGAGTTTAAGTGTTCCCATTATGTTATATGGGAAAGAGAAGAGTTTATTTAGAGCCCCTATGGATGAATTTATAGATTCTTTAATAAAAGAAATGACTTTGGAAGAAAAATTGGGGCAACTTACTCAATATTCTGGGAAAATAACAGATAAGGAGAAGTTAGAAGAACAGTTAGAGTTAGTAAGAAAGGGGAAAGTTGGTTCTTTTTTAAACATTTGGGGTGTTGAGTTTATTAAGAAATTCCAAGAAGTTGCTGTGGAGGAATCTCGAATCGGAATACCTCTTATCTTTGGACTTGATGTTATTCATGGATGTAAAACCATCTTCCCTGTTCCTATTGCCTGGGCTTGTAGTTTTGATCCAGATGCGGTAAAAGAAGCATCAAGAATTAGTGCTATTGAAGCGACTGCTTTCGGAATCAATTGGACATTTGCTCCTATGATTGACATTGCCCTTGATCCAAGATGGGGGAGAATAGTGGAAGGGGCTGGAGAGGATCCTTATCTTGGAAGTGTTATGGCAAAAGCTCAAGTTGAAGGTTACCAGGGTGAAGATCTAAAAGATTCTACAACTCTCCTCGCTTGCGCAAAGCATTTCGTTGCTTATGGAGCTTGCGAAGGAGGAAGAGATTATAATAGCGCAGAAGTTTCAATAAGAACCCTTTATGAAGTTTACTTGCCTCCTTTTCTTTATGCAATTAAAGCTGGTGTAGGTTCTATTATGAGCGCTTTTAACGATATTAGTGGTATTCCTATGAGTGCCAATAAGGAACTTTTAACAAATCTCTTAAGGGAAAAATGGAATTTTGACGGATTTGTTGTTAGCGACTGGAGAGCTATTCCAGAGCTTTTGAACCATGGAATTGCAGAATCAAGAATGGAGGCAGGAATAAAAGCTCTATATAGTGGAGTAGATATGGATATGGAAGGAGGAGTTTTTGGAAATGAACTTTTTGAAGCGGTAAGAGAAGGAAAACTTTCAGAAGACGTTGTGGATAAAGCTGTAAGGAGGGTTTTAAAAGCAAAATATAAACTTGGTCTTTTTGATGATCCTTTTAAATATTGTAATTTAGAAAGAGAAAAATTGGTTCCTCTAAATAAAGAACATATTGAAAAAGCAAGAGAATTGGCTTGTAAATCAATTGTTTTATTAAAGAACGAAGGGAATCTTCTTCCTTTAAGAAAAGATATTAAGAGAATTGCAGTGATTGGGCCTCTTGCGAATGATGCTTCTTCTCCTCTTGGTCCTTGGAGTGCTTTGGGAGAGGAAAAAGATGTTGTGACCATTTTGGAAGGAATAAAAGGGAAAGTTTCTAAAGGGACAGAAGTCTTTTATGCCCCTGGATGTGAAATAATCGGTGATAGTGAAAGTGGTTTTGAAGAAGCAATCTCAATAGCAAAGAATTCAGATGTGGTTATTCTTGTTTTGGGAGAATCTCGTGATATGAGCGGGGAGGCAAGAAGTCGCTCAGAAATAACCTTGCCGGAAATTCAAAGAAAACTTGCCGAAAGAATAATAGAGATAGGAAAAAGAGTTATATTGGTTCTCTCTAACGGAAGGCCCCTTGCTATTTCTTCTCTTTCCGAAAGAGTTCCTGCAATACTTGAAACATGGTTTTTAGGAATACAGGGAGGGAATGCTATTGCGGATGTTCTATTTGGAGACTATAATCCTGGAGGTAAATTAGCCGTTAGTATCCCAAGGAGCACGGGACAGGTCCCTTGTTTTTATTATCATAAAAATACGGGTAGACCAGCTTCTTCGGAAATAGTTCACTCTTCTCGGTATTTTGATTTACCCATTACTCCTCTATATCCATTTGGGCATGGTCTAAGTTATACAAGTTTTAAATATTCAAAATTGAAAATAAAAAACAAAAAGGTTGGAATAGATGATTCTTTACAAATAAGTTTCTTGCTTAAAAATACAGGGAAACTTTTCGGAAGCGAAGTTATTCAATTGTATGTAAGAGATCCTGTGGCAAGTGTAGCCCAACCTGTAAAGAAACTAAAGGGATTCAAAAGAGTTTATCTGGAAGCTGGGGAAGAAGTAGAAATTAAAATAAAACTTCCTGTTAAACTTCTTTCTTTTTATAATATAGACATGAAAAAAGTGGTAGAACCAGGAGTAATAGAGCTCATGATTGGAAGCTCTTCAGAAGATATCAGGTTAAGAGATTCTTTTACAATTATAGGAAATGTAAGAGAAGTAGATGAAACTTCGGTTTATTATTGCGATATAGAGGTAAAAAAGAATAAAAGATGAAGTTTACTCCGCCTAAGGAAAAGGAAAAAAGAGAAGCTATTGGTTCCCTAAAAGACTTACCTAAAAATTTACAAAAATTTTTCTCTTCTCAATTTTTTAATCCAATTCCTTCTCCTAGACCTTATGACTGGCTTTCTAACCATATAGAAGAAGGACAAACTTTTGATGACTTTCTTCATTCTTATTTTAATATTCCAGATAAAAATAGAAATAGAATTTATCTCCAACCTCTTGGAGAATTCCCTCCTGATGCACCTTCTATTTTGAAACTTAAAAAATATACTGAGGCTTTTTTTATGATGGATGTGATTGATCTTAACCATATTGAAATAAAAAATTTAAAATTAACAAAAAGAAAGAATCCTTACACAAATAAAGAGCAATTCTTAACCTTAGATATTCTCGCTTACCTAAAAAAGAACCTCCCAAGAAATGCATTTTGTTTAGTTGGAATCACAATGGAAGATTTATATCCTGAGCCTTCATGGAATTTTGTATTTGGACAAGCTTCTATCTTAGAAAGAGTAGCTTTATATAGTTTTGCTCGTTATGATCCATCTTTCTATGGGGAAGAAAGAAGAAAAGATTATAAAAAGATTCTCCTTAAAAGAAGTTGTAAGGTCCTTTCCCATGAACTTTGCCATATTTTTGGAATCTCCCATTGTATTTTTTACCATTGTGTTATGAATGGTTCCAATCATCTTGAAGAAAGTGATGCTAGACCTCTTCATCTTTGCCCTGTAGACCTTAGAAAATTACATTACGTTATTGGCTTTGACATAAAAAAGAGATATGAAAAATTGTATGATTTTTATGAAGAAAATGATTTTCAAGAAGAAAAGGAATGGGTTAAGAAAATCCTAAGATAAAAGGAGGTTTATTTATGAATTATAAAAATATTAAAAATTTTTTATTTTGTTTTTTATTCCTTTTATCCTTGAGTGTTTATTGCGATTGGGTAAGTGGTGTAATTCCAGTAAGAGATAGACCTTGTGCAATAGGTGTGAATTACAAGACAAATAGAATTTATATAGCAAACTATAACAGTGATAATATAACGGTTCTTGATGGAGTAAGTGGAAAGACTACAACCCTAAATGCAGGAGATGGACCTATTGCAATTGGAGTGAATTTAAGGTCTAACAAAATTTATGTGGTAAATAAAGGGAGTGACAATTTAACTGTTGTAGATGGAGAAACTCATTCTATAACTAATATTAAAGTCGGAGACGCTCCGGAAGCAATTGCTATAAATCCAATAACAAATAAAATCTATGTTGCGAATTCAAATAGTAACGATCTAACCATTATAGATGGAGAGACAAATGATAAGATAAATATCGGGGTTGGAGAAAAACCTTGTGCGATTGCAGTGAATCCAAATACGGATAAAATCTACGTTGCAAATTATTATAGCAATAATGTAACTGTCATAGATGGAGAGACAAATGATACAACTTCCATTAATGTTGGGATAGCTCCTATATCAATTTGTGTAAATCCAGTAACAAATAAAATTTATGTTGCGAATTACTATAGTCATAACATAACAATAATTGATGGAGAAACGAATCACACAAGCACTATAAGCTCTGGGATTAATCCTTTTGCAATAGCAATAAATCCAAACACAAATAAGATTTACGTTACAAATGAAGGAAGCAACGATTTAACAATAATTGATGGAGAGACAAATAACTCGATCAATTTAAAAGTTGGTAAGACTCCTACTGCGGTTGGGGTAAATCCAATTACGAACAAAATTTATGTGGTGAACTCAGGAAGCGATGAAGTGACCGTTATAAATGGGGAAACAAACGAAATAGATATATTAAACGTGGGAGACAACCCCTGGGCGGTTGGAATAAATCCTTTAACGAATAAAATTTATATTGCAAATTCAAGTAGTGATGATTTAAGCATTATAGATGGCATAGACTTAATTACAAAAACAGTTGAGGCAGGAAATAATCCTGTGGCTATAGGAATAAATCCCAAGACAGAAAAGATCTATATTGCAAATATATTCAGTAATAATGTCATAGTTATAGATGAGAAAACAAATGAGAAAGTAAGTATTCAGGTAGGAGAAAAACCAATAGCAATTGCAGTAAATCCAAATACAAATAAAATTTATGTGGCAAATAGTGGGAGCGACAACTTAACAGTTATTGATGGGAAGACAAATAATACAAGCACTATTAATGTTGGTGATAACCCTTCTCTAATAGCTATAAATCCAAATACAAATAAAATTTATGTGGTAAATAGAGGTAGTGATAACTTAACAGTGATTGATGGGGAAACATATAATACAAGCACAATTAATGTTGGAGATGAGCCTAGAGGGATAGCCATAAATCCAAATACAAATAAAATTTATGTTATAAATAGAGAAAGCGATAATTTAACTATTATAGATGGAGAGACAGAAGAAACTTCGATTATAAATGTGGGGATTTATCCTACAGGAATTGCTCTTAATGTTCTTACAAACAAAATTTATGTTGCAAATTCCGGAAGTAATGATGTAACAATAATTGACGGAGAAACCTTTGAAAAAACATCTGTCCAAGTGGGAGTTAATCCCTCTGCAATAGCTCTGAATTCAAACACAAACAAAATTTATGTTGCAAATTCTGGAAGCGATGACTTAACAATCATTGATGGAGAAACAAAAAGCACAACCACTATTAATGTAGGGAATCTACCTATAGATGTAAAAGTAAATCTAAAAACAAATAAAATATATGTTGCAAACTTTGGGAGTGATAATTTAACAGTTGTGGATGGGGTAACAAACTCTACAACAACCTGCCCTTCCTGGGTAGGTCCTATTGCAATAGAAATAAATTCTAAAAATAATAGAATTTATGTTGCTAATTATGGGAGTAATAATTTAACAGTTATAGAAGAAGAAAAGATAGAATCCTCTCCTCTTGTTACCACAATCGATCCTTTCCCTAATGATGAGGTAATTACTAATCTTCCTATATTTACTGGAAGTTCTATAAACAATAAAGCTCCTATTAATTCTAATATAACAAAAATCTTTTATCAATTAGAGACCACTCAGGGTTATTGGCAAGAAGCAGCGGTAACTTCTGGAGAAGGAACCCCATCTGTAAGTTGGGAAATAGGATTGAGTGATTCTTTAACCTTTGGGTTCCATTTTATTTATGTGGTTGCCTTAGATGCAACATCAGGAACGATAAATAAGACAGAGAGCTTCTCCGGTGAAATCTCTTCTTATCTTTTCTGTGTAAAGACCCAATATTCTGCGGAAAAAGAGCAAGAACTTAAAAAGAACTCTCCTTGGGTACTTGCCACTCCAAATCCCTTTAACGAATTTACAAACATTAGATTTTGGATACCTGAGAGGATAGATAAAATAGAGTTAAAAATTTATAATATTTATGGGAACTTAGTGAAGACATTTATTGATAAAAACCTTTCTCCAGGAACCTATACTTTTTCCTGGGATGGAAAAGATATAAAAGGTAAGCTACTTCCTAGTGGAATTTATATTTATAGACTTAGTATAGGTTCCTTTAAAAAGGAAGGAAAACTCATCTTTTTGAAAAAATAAGCTTCTTTATAAAAAGTTTTTAAAAAGGGCTTGACAAATTCTCTTTCTTAACAATACTAATTTCACAATTGAGAATTAAGAAATAAAAAGGAGGAGTTATGGAGATACCGAAAGACCTTTTATACACTGAAGATCATGAATGGGTAAGAAGGGAAAACGGTGAAATTACTCAGGGTATAACAGACTTCGCCCAAGCTGAACTTCAAGATATTGTTTATATTGACCTCCCTGAAGTGGGGATGGAAGTAAATCAAGGTGATTCCATCGCTACAATTGAAGCGGTAAAGACAGTGACAGATCTTTATGCTGCTGTTTCAGGTAAAATAATAGAAGTGAACGAAGAGCTTGAATCAAAACCAGAGCTTATAAATAAGGATCCTTATGATACAGGATGGATAGTAAAGATAGAAATGTCAGATCCTTCAGAATTAGAAACCCTTCTCAGCCCATCAGAATATAAAAACTTGATAGAGGAAGAGATGGAAGAAGAGGAGGAAGACGAGGACGAAGAGGAGGAAGATTTATTATAGAAACAAAAAGGAGGGCACTTTCTTTAACATCAAATATTTAAATCTTGACTTTCATTTTTATTATTATAACTTTATCGTTTAGGAGGTATAATGATAAAGTTCAATTCACTAAAAGTTCAGATTTCTATTTTATTAGTTTTTATTATTTTATTTATAAACCTGCTCACTCTTTACTCTTCTCGCTTTATCATCAAGACAGAATTTGAGACACTTATAAAAGAAAAAGGAGAAAATTTATTGAGTTCTATTAACTCTATAGTAGAACTTAGTTTATCTTCTCAAGATACAACTATTTTTAGCTCAACTCTTTCTGAAATAATGAAGAGGAAAGATATTTTGTTTTTAAAAGTATATAATTCTTTTGGTGATATTTTCGCAAAAGATGAAAAAATCCAAATAGAAGATACTCTCCCAAGGAAAATAATGAATAATGTGATAATGGGGAAAGGTTTCTCGATTACGAGAGAGATAAAAAAAGAGAAGTTTCTTGATTGTTTTTTTCCTATTTTTTCTCCTGAGAGAGAGGGTCCTCTTGGAATATTGAGGGTGGGGATTTCTCTTCAAGAATCTCTTATTGCTACAAAGAAGTTAGAAAAAACTCTTGTTAAGATTGCTTTTATCTCCACTATTATTACTTTAGTTTTTACAATCATATTATTAAATCCTATTTTTCGACCTTTGAATATTCTCAGAGAGAACTTAAAAAGAATATCCTATGGTAAGGTTGATATGAATGTTAGAATATCCGAGAAATTTCTAACAGCAGAAATTAAAGAACTTGCCACCTCTTTCAACGAATTTATTAAGAAATTGCAAAAGGATAAAGAAACAATGCATCAAGTTGCAGAAAGATTGTCTTCCCAAGCAGAAGAGCTTTCAGCTTCAGCAGAACAAATGGCAGCTTCTTCTGAGGAAGTTTCTACAGTTATGGAGCAAATAGCTCGTGCTTCTGAAAAACAGGCAGAAGAGTCTCAAAATGCATCATTAATGTCTCAAAAAGCTTTAACAGTAGTCCGACAATCCTTAGATTCTGCCCAAGAAACCCTAAATTCATCAGAGAACATCTCCGATCTCTCTGCGAAAGGGAAAAAAGCTTCTGAAGATGTTAGAGTTGCAATGGATAATGTCACAAATACAATCCATGAGTTAGAAGAGGTTATTCAAGGGATACAAAGATATTCTGAAGAAATCTCAGGAATAACAGAAAAAGTGCGTGAAATAAGTAAAAGAACCAATATCCTTTCTCTGAACGCAACAATAGAAGCAACGAAGGCCGGAGAGGCAGGGAAAGGGTTTGCAGTTGTCGCAGAAGAAATAAGGAAACTCGCAAATCAATCTTCAGAAGCTACAAGAATAATCTCTGAGATAGCGAATGAAATATCTGAAGTTATAAACTCCGTTATACAAAAAACTCAAGAAACAATAGAAGAAGTAAACAAAGGAAAAGAAACCTCTTTAAAGTCTGCAGACTTCCTAAGAGATATTGCTGCAGAGATAAATCACATAACAAAGAGGATAAGACAAATTGTTGAAGTGAATAAAAGAGGAGAAGAAGAAGTTAATGCAATAACAGAAGCTCTTGGAAATATAGCAACAATAGCAGAAGAGAATGCTGCTTCTTCTGAAGAATTATCAGCTGCTATTCAAGAGCTCTCAGCTTCTATAGAGGAATTATCCACTGCTTCTCAAGAGACAGCAGAAATCGCTGAAACTCTCCATGAAATTACAAGCTGAATAAATGAGAGAATTAATATATCTCCTAGGATTAAGTCTTTTTTTCTTTTTAATTATTTTATTTCTTGCAAAAAAACAGTCAATAAAAAAGATAATCATTTATTCTGGTTTTCCTTTTTGTTTTTTTATTTCTGCAATTTTAATAAAAAGAATAAATATATTATCCATTAACTATATTGATTTATTAATTTTCTTTTCCTTTTATTTATTTCTATTTTTATTCTCACTCGCTCTTTTAAAAATCTATAAAAGAAGAATAAATCTTAAGTGTGGAGCGACTATTTTCTTTCTTGTCACTTTGTTAGCCTATCTGCACCACTCAAAATATCTTAATTATATAATTATTTTCCTAAGGACTCCAAGAATTCAAATAGAAGATAAGAAAATCAGTTTGAGTGGAATTATTATATCTGGACTTATTTTCTTTTCGTTCTTTAAATTCTCTAAGTTCATAGAAGATAGGATAAAAGCTAAAATTGAAAAGACTTCTTTATTAGAATCAACAAGAAGTGGACTTATTCCTATTATTATACGTTACACAATAATAGTTATAGGATTCTTCATTTCTCTTGAGTTTCTCAATATTGATCTTACATCCCTTAAAGTGCTAATAGGAGCTCTTGGAGTTGGAATTGGTTTTGGCTTAAGAGAAATAGTTAATAATCTTATAAGTGGGATTATCCTACTTTCTGATAAAACTGTAGTGAAAAATGATCTTATTGAGGTGAAAGGACTTATTGGAAGGGTTGAGAAAATTGGAATTAGAACAACCACGATAAGAACATTTAACAATTTTGAAGTAATTATTCCTAATACAGAGCTTGTGAATAATGAATTAATAAACCACACCCATTCGGATTCCATCATAAGGATAGTAATTCCTATTGGTATCTCTTATTCTTCTGATCCTTTTTTGGTTAAAGAAATTCTTACAAAAAGTCTATCAAAACTCAATGGTATTTTAAAAGATCATCCTATTGAAGTGTTTTTCACTGAGTTTGGAGAAAATTCTTTAAAATTTGAAATTTCTATCTGGATAGATGATCCCTTCAAGAGAAAAAAAATTGAAAGTGAAGCAAGATTTGTAATCTGGAAGACTTTAAAAGAAAACAAAATAGAAATTCCTTATCCTCAATTGGATGTCCATCTTAAAAAGAGTTAATTTTTCTTTTTCTCTAATATCTTATTCCAGACTTCTCTTGCTTTTTTTTCTAACTCTTTTAGTGTTCCATTATTTTCAATAACAAAATCCGAAAGCTTAGTTAAAAATCTACTTTCCAATTGGGAATTTAGTCTCCCTTTTATAATCCCTTTTTCTATTCCTTGAGCAAGAAGTCTTTTATATTTATTCTTGGTTGTAGAAATAACTAAAATAATAAAATCAAACCAATCCTTTATTTTCCATTCGAATATTAAAGCTGCATCTACCACTATTATTTTGTTCCTTTCTTTCTCGATTGCTTCTTTTAGCCTTCTCAGTAACTCAGGATGAACAATTTTATTCAGCTCTTGCAATTTTTTTTTGTCTTTAAAAACAATTGAGGCAAGCTTTTCTCTATTTATTTTACCATCTTCTGTAGTAACTCCTTCAAATTTACTCTTTATCTTCTCAACGACAAAAGATTCTTTTAAAACCTCCCAACCGATCTCATCGCAAGAAATAATAGTTGCACCCCAGTTTTTAAAAAACTTAGAGACTTCTGTTTTTCCTACCCCTGTATTACCTGTAATTCCTATAATCATTCTTCTAATCTCAATTGCCTTTTTTAAAGAACTTAACTAGAGAAAACTCTTCTTCGATTCTTAAAACTCCTTTCTGCAAAAAATTATAAAAATCTTTCATATTATTCTCTGAATTAATAGTTTTATAATTATAAAGCTCTTTGTCAAGGGTAAAGTCTTGACATCAATCGAAGAAAACAATATGATAAGTTCAAAATGAACATTAATAATGAAGTTCGAAAGGAAATTGAAAGCTTTTATTTAACTCATAAGAGAATAATTAAGGAGAGATTGAAAGAGTTCAGAGAAATTGGAAGAAGATTCCTTCCTCTTGATATATTCACAGAATTAGCTTTTTGTATCTTAACCCCTCAGTCTAAAGCAAAAGAATGTTGGGAAGCCATTTTAAAAATGAAGGAAAAAAAAGTCCTTTTTGAAGGAACAAAAGAAGAAATAAATAAAGCACTCAGGAAAGTTAGATTTAAGAACAAAAAGACAGAATATTTATTAGAACTTAGAGAAAAATTTTTTAAAAAAAATAACTCCCTATACGAAAACATAAAAAAGATAAACTCTCCCTTAGAATTAAGAGAATATCTTGTAAGAAATGTGAAAGGTATGGGTTTTAAGGAGGCAAGCCATTTTTTACGTAATATAGGTTTTGGGAAAGAGGTGGCTATTCTTGACAGACACATTCTTAAAAATCTTAAAGAGTTTGGGGTTATAAAAGAATACCCAAAATCCCTAGGGGAGAAAAAATATAAGGAGATTGAAGGAAAAATGAAGAAGCTGGCAAAGAGATTAGAAATTCCTTTAGATTTTCTTGACCTTTTACTCTGGGCAAAAGAAACAGGAGAAGTATTCAAGTAAAACTAATATCTCCACTCAAGATTGAATAGAAATCTACTTTTCCCAATAAAGTCTCTTTCGGCAGTTATATATCCCCATTTCTTTATTCTGTATTCTGCCTGAAATTCAGAAATCCCATAAGACTGAATATCTGTTTTAGCTTTGACAAAGAGTTTATCTGTTACATATTTACCCAAAACAAATTCGTAATGACCGCTAACACCTTGCAATTCTAAAACATCAATACCAAATTCATTTTTTAATCTTTCGCTTAATGTCTGTCTAACCCAATAATTAAAAACTGTTTCAGTAACTGATTGTTCAATGGCCTTAACAGAAGATAATTCTTCCCAGCTAAGATTTAAAGAAAGAAGAGCCATTATTTCTGCTTTAGATAAAGAAGACTTAGAATAGAGGTCAAAAATAGGAGCTTTCATTGTTCCTGTAACCTCAAGGAATACTGTATCCTTATAGGAAATTCCGTTTTCCTTATTAGAAATAAGAGTTATTGCTTTAACATCTATATTCGGATTTATCTCCGGAGATTCGTTAAAATTAAATTTCCCTTCTATAACTTCAAAATTTTTATAAAGATAATAAAATCTTCCTTGCTTCACTTCCAAATTTCCTGATACTAACAAAGGACCTCCTTCATAATTTATACCAACCTTTCCTACAAGCTCTATATTAGCGAGATCATTTCTAAACCAGACATTTCCTTTTGTTGCATCAAATTTTAAATTTAGAAAAAGATTCGATGGTCTCATTCCCTTTTCTTCTTCTTTAAATTGCATAGTTATTGTAGCTCGTTGAGGTTCGAGATCCCCTTCTATTCTTAATCCTTTATCAAATTTGGTTATCAGCAATCTTCCATCTATTATTGCATTTATGTATTGCCAGTTAAAAGGGGTGTCTCTTAGTCTAACATCAAATTCAAATTTCTTATCTTTCAACATAAAATTCCCTTTTGCTTTTATACTCCCTCCCCCTAAATACCCAGAAAGATCTTTAACTTCTCCCTCTTCACCATTAAAAGATGCCTTAGCAGTAAGATTCCCAATTGTAATTCCCATTTTCTTTGTAATAATTTCTGAATCCCAAACTTCTAATTCTCCATAAAGGGACGGTCCCTTAAAATTGTTTTTTACCTTCAATTCTCCATTAACTTTTGCCTTTTTTGAAATTAAGAAATTCCTCCACGGATAAAAAACCCAGCCTCCAGCTTCCTTTAGTTTAATGTTCATATTTATAGAATAATTTTTGAGATTAAACTCTCCTTCAAATGTGGAATAATTTCCACCTTCCACAACCAAAAAATCTTTAAAATACAAGGCATTTTTTTTAAAGATTAAGGAAAAAATTAACGAATCTCCTATACTTAATTCATCAAACCCTAATTTTCCGTTCCCCTTAAATTCAAATGTAGGAGAACTTAAAGGACCCTTTATAGAAATTTCGCTTGAAACATATCCAAAAAAAGGATGTATAAGTATTCCAAACTCTCTAAGAATTTCCGGTCTGAATCTTTTTAAAGAGGCCTCTCCTTCAATCTCTGATTTTGAGATCAACATTCTTTTAATTCTCAAATCTTCTCCTCTATTCCCTATAAAATTAATATCTTCAAGGAGAAAAGGAGTATTCTTATTAAAGAAAAAAGGTTCTGTTAATAAAAGGTATTTGTCTCTATATTCAAAATTAAAACTCTCAACCCTTACCATTGAAGGAGTTGAGACAATTTTAAATTCAAGGTTTTTCTCTTTGCTCTTAAATGTTCCTTTTATATCTAAACTATTTTCTTCAATCTTTAAGATTGACTCTCCAACTTCAAAGAATTTGCCCTCTTTAAAGCAAATATCTTTAAACACAAAATTTATTAACCCTGGGAATTTTTTATTCTTCTGGGTTAAATTCAAATTCCCTTCTATGGTTTTGAAATATAAAGACTTGTAATCAAGTTCTTTCAGAGAAAACGCTCCATATATTTTCTCATTAATTGATGCTTCACCACTTAAAATCCCAGAGAGTTTTACTCCTAAATATTTGGCTATAGGAGAAATGTCTAACTTGCTCAATTTTACCTCTCCCTCTATTTTGTCTCCATAGCTTCCCGAAAGGGAAAATGTTCCATCATTAAATCTACCAATGCAACTATCTACAAAAACTTTATTTCCCTTTTTTAACAAAATAAGATCAAAAAATTGTAGAGGTTTTCCAACTATTTCTCCTTTAAGAGAAGAAGAAACCTTTAAATTTTCCTTAGCAGAAAAATAAAAATTAATTAAGCCTGATAATTTAGACTCTGGATATTTCTCGTTTATTTCCCCTAGATTAAAATTTTCTAAAAAGAAAACTCCATAAATATTTTCTTCAATTTTTATATGTCCAGAGAAGTTTTCTCCTTTTAAATTTATAGAATTTTTCTCCCCTTGAAATACAAACTTCGGTAACTTAAATCCCATAAAACTTTCTAAGTAAGATTCCCCATTAAAAGTAATTGTGGAATCGTATCCAAAATAGATTCTCAGAAACCCTTTGGTTTTTAAATCAAAAAAACCTTTTAAATCTTCTGGGTATAGTTTCCCTTCTCCTCTTATTCCTTTTTTATCTGTGGTTATCAGAAATTCCGAGTCTCCAAATTTCAAATTTTGAACTTCTAAATTTGATATATATCCAGCGAAGGACAAATGAGTTCCTTTAAGGCTGAAAGCTGTTCCATCAATATTACCCCATAGTTCTTCGAAGTCAAAAGCAACTTTACTTTTCCAGCTTGAACGAATTTTTCCTGTTCCATTAATCAAAATCTTATGATTTTTAAAAAATAAATTAGCGTCTTTTATTTCAATTTTTTTAATAAAAAAAACTGGAATTTCTATTTTTTTTATTTCTTCTCTTTTGCGTTCTTTTAAATAAAAATAAGGAGAAAAGACCTCCGCTTTTTCTATTCTTCTGCGAGGAATATTTAAAAGAGAATATTTTATTTTTATCTTAGGAATAATACCAAAATCCTTTATATATACTGAATCAACTGTTATTCCATTTAACTTATTCAGCTTTATTTCTTTTATAAAACTTCCCTTAGGAAGTGAAGAAATGGTTCGGGTTTTTATAAATTCTTCTATTCTCACTATTATAATCTTTGGAATAATAAAAATAGATATAAAAAAGATGAATATAAAAAATATAATAAGAAATTTTTTTCTCATTTTTTGAATAACTCTTCCATCAACTTTTCCCCATCTAATTTCTCAAATTTAAAAGGTTTTTCTTTTTTAGAGATAGCCAATTCTTCTTTTAATTTAGGAACAAGTTCCTCTAAAAGCACTCTTACTGGTCCTAAAAGCGTTTCTTCTTTAAATAAAGCCACCAATAAAAACTGAGATTCAATATTATGATACAAAACATTCCATTTTTTCCCTTTTATAAAGAATTGGGTGAAATAGGTTTCATTAATAAGCTCGGCTAATTTCTCCGTTGCATTAAAAGCTCCAACAAGAAGAGCTGTTATTGAATCCAATTTTTTCTTTGGTTTGGCTCCAGAAAAAACAAGAACTTCTCCACTTTTCGCTGCAAGAAAGATTTGTTGTGCTCCTGTTTTAATTAGTATTTCTTCGAGATAATTTTCAATTCTTTTTTCACTTTCCGTTAGAAGTATAATATTACCCATTTAAAGTTCTTTTGAAATAACCTTTGCGCCTCTTTTTATTTCGAATCTAATTTTACCTGTGTCAACACTTGGCTTTGTAAAAACAGCTAAGATAAAGTTCTTCTGTGTAATTATAAAAAGGTTTTTTTCTTCTGCAAGAACAGTTATGGAAAAATCCTCTGGAATATTCATTTGAGTAGAAAGATCCACTGATACACTTGCAACTGCCGCAGCTACAATAGATGGGTCTAACCCTTCATTACCATAATAGTCTATAACTTCTCCTTCTTTATCTACCAAGAAACAAGAAAAAACACCTTCTATTGTAGCAATTTTTTTCAGCGTTTCTTTCATCATTCAACCCCTAAAAATCTAAGTGTCTTATCAAAAGCCTCTATTAATATATTCTCAAGTTCTCCAAGCAAAACATTTTTGTTCGTCATAATGATAAATCTCAAGTTCTTTGATCCAAAAACCATAATATTCCCGCCCGGCAGTTCAAGAAGGACTTTACTAACCTCCCCAATTTTAAGATCAAAAGCCGAATACTGTATTTTATCAAATATAGAAGAAATTATTGCTCCTGCAGATTCTTTATCTATTGGCAATTCCACTTTCCCTTCTATCAATGCTCCAATATCATCTACAACTAAAACTCCTATAATTCCTTTTATTTTTGTCAATTTATCCAAGATTTCCGTAAGGGATTCCCCGCCAATTTTTGGTTTTGGAGCCTTTTCCTTTTTCGCTTCTTTTACCTCTTTTATGGTCTCTTCTTTTAATGAATTGAGAAGCTCTTTAATTTCTTTATTTTCTGAATCTATTTTGAAAGCTCTTTTTAAAATTTCAATTGCTTCCTTTTTTTTGCCTTGGCTTATATAAATTTTGCTCAAACTTATGTAAGGCTTAATTGCTTCATTATTTTCCTCAATGGCAGTTTTCAATAAATCTTTAGCTTCTTCTAAAAGGCCATTTTCCACATAAAGATCAGCCAAAGAGATAAGAACATCCAAAGAATTAAGGTCGGGACGAAGCCCTTCTTTATTCAATTAAAACCTCCCAATTTATAATATTTTTATTAATTTTTTCTATTAAATCAAGGAGTTCTCTAATTTCTTCTTTTCTCTTCTCCTCAGAAGATAAAACCAAGAAAGAATTCCATTCGGAAATAGCCTCTTTGTAATTACCTTTCGCCAAGTAGAAATAACCCAAATTGTAGGAAATCAATGGATTTTCAGGATAAATCTCTTTAAGATTAATTAGTTCTTTTACACCCTCATCGTATTCTCCTTTATTCCATAACCTTCTTATAAAATTCATCTTCTCTAAGAATTTATCTTTAGATGGTTCTATTTCTTTCACCATCTCATTTATAGGGATTTTTTTTTCTGTTATTATTCCTGCCATAACCATTCCGTATAAAGACTTCATAACAGCGAATTTGTCCCCTACCTTATTTATAAGGTCGCTTATAGTAAGATTCCCATTTATGAGAGAAAGCAATTTCCAATCCATAGGAGATAGGTCTACTTGTTTCTTCTCTACTAAATCCATCGAGACCTCAAGGACGATATCAGTATTTGGTAAAATCTCCTCCATTTTAGATATTTCGTCTATTCTTCTTGCAGCTTCCATTATTATATTTTCAATCTTCATATTTAAGACAAGATATTCTGGAATTTCAAAATCTACATCTTCAAAAACAAAATGGCCATTTTTGAGTAAGAATAAAGAATAAAGAACATCAGTTGCAGCCTGAATATAAATACTTCTAAAAGTGCTTAAGGGGAGCACTTCCTTTTCAATTAAATATTTCACGAACTCTTCATCCTCTATTTTAATTACTTCTTCTTCATTCAAAAATCCTCTTTTTATCATCTCTTTTTTTAATCTCTGGGAGATTTCAATTGAAACAAGGTTTCCTTTTTCAAAGTAAAGAAGATATGGCTTAACAGTTTCTTCTGTTGTAATGGTCAATATCCCCTTTTTTTCTGCCAAAGAAATCAATTGTAAAAGTTCAAAAAGGCCAAGTTCTTTTATCTGTCCTTCAATAGGCATTACATTTCTCCTGTAATTTTTCTAAGACGGAATAAGCTTTCTATCGCTTCTCTTGCCTTTCCAGTAATCTCTTTATCTTCTCCTTTTTCTATTATGTTAGACCATAGTTTTTCCGCTTCTATATACTTCCCTTCTCTAAAGTATATAGAAGCAAGTAAATGATAAGCCTCAAAATTCTTTTCGTTAAAGTTTATAGCTTGCCTTAAACTTTTCGTAGCTGCCTCAAGGTCTCCTTTATAATAATAAGCTTTCCCTTCCCATAAAGCTAAATCACTATCCCCTTTTATAATCTCTTTCACTTCTTTTGCACTATTTATAACCGCTTCGTAATCTTTTGTAATGAGATAAAGCTTAACAAGCCATTTTAAAATCCTTTTCTCTTTAGGAGCTAACTTCTTTGCTTCGATTAAAGAGTCCAAGGCCTTCTTGAAATCCCCCCTTTTAATTCTAATCATAGAAAGTTTATAATATCCCTCTGCAGAAGGAGAAATTGAAATACTATTTTTTATCAAATTTAAAGCTGTTTTTCTCTTTCCTAACTTTTCATATAAAGAGGCAAGCTCAAGAAGAATTTCTGGGTCTTTCTCCCAATTAGAAAATCCTTTTATAAACTCAATTGCTTCTTTATACTTTTTCTTTCTCCTTAAAGATTGAGCAACTGCAATATAAGGAAAAGAGTCTTTGGGATATTTTTTATTTAATTCTTTAGCGAGATTTAAAGCCTCTTCCCATTCTCCATTTTTTTGGTAAACTTTTACTAAAAGTTTTGAAGCCTCAAAATTCTTCAAGGCCAAGAGCTTTAAAACATCCTTTGCCTCTCCAAAAAGACCTTTCTTATCATATATTTTACCCAAAAGGAGTAATACACTCTCATTCATTGGATCCAAATTTCTTATGCTATTTAGCAACTCTAAAGCTTTATCCAATTTGTTTTCATTAAATAAATTGTGAGCTTCCTGAATTTTCTCTTCGATTTTCTCTGTTTTTTTGATCTCTACTTCTTTGGGAGCTTCAAAAAGTTCTTCGAAAAATTCCTCAGGAGTTTCTTTTGCCACTCTTCCAATTTCCATATCCTTTGTTAATTCTCTCGCCACAAGAATCCCAAGCTGCTCAGAGTAAATATCCACCCCTAATTTAAATCTATTGCTTGAGTAATAAGGATCTATTTCCATAGCCTTCTTTGTTACTTCTAAGGCTTCGTCATATTTCCCTATTCTGGAAAGAGCAAAACCAAGATTATAAAGGGCTTCTGCGAATTCGCTGTCTCTTTCTATTGCCATTTTGAAGAAATATATTGCATCTTCAAATCTTTCCAAAGTTAGATAAACAGAACCAAGATAATTAAAAGCAAGAGGATTTTCACCTTTCATCTCAATAACTTTTTTAAAAAATCTTTCTGCAGTTTCGTAATTCCCTCTTGTCATATAAATAAGGCCTATATTCAAATAAGGATCAGGGTATTCAGGATTTATTTCTCTTGCTCTTTTTAAGCAATTAAAAGCCTCCTTTGGAGCCCCTGAGTGATAATATGCAACTCCAAGATTGTTCCACGAAACTGCATAATTAAGATCCTTTGAAATTGCTCTTTTATACCAAGAAATAGCTTCTTCAAGCCTTCCAAGTCTATGGTAAGCAATCCCAATATTATTGGCGAGCTTTGGCATATCAGGCTCTTGTTTTAGGACCTCAAGGTAGTACTTTATTGCCTCTTCATTATCTCCCATAAATAGATATACTTCTCCTATCTGCTCTTTTGCGAGAAAATTTCCCGGATCTACTTCTACAGCTTTTTTAAGTTCTTGAAGAGCTTCTTTAAACAGACCTTTATTTTTATAAGCAAGCCCCATAGCATAGTATCCAAAGGAAGGTTTCGTTTCAATTTTTTCCTTTGGCACAGATAGGAAATCTTCGTAACCTTTCCTTTTATAAAGACCAAGGCTCAAATTTGCTTCTGTTTTAGCAAGATATGGATTCAACTTGATTGCTTTCTTAGCAGCTTTTGTGGCTTCGTCAAATTTTCCTTCTTCTCCATAAGTAAAAGAGAGTAAGTAATAAGCTTCTGCATCGTTGGGATTAATCTGAATTGCCTTTTTAAGCTCTTCTATTGCTCCCGAGAACATACCCAAATTATAATATACTTCGCCTAAATGTTTATGCGCAGCAGCATTTCCCTTATCTATTCTTAAAATTTTTTTAAATTGTTCAATCGCTGGTTCGTAAAAACCACTTGCCTTACAACTTATTCCCATTTCAAGAAGTGCTTCAACATCTGCAGGTTTGTGCCTTAAATATTTACCATATTGATCAATAGCTTCATAATAATTACCTATACTTTTGTATGCTCTTGCCAATTCAAGTCTCGAGGTATAGTCATCTGGATTTTCCTCAAGTTTCTTTTTTAATTGTTCGATTTGCTCATCATAGTAACCTGTGGTTCTGTAAATGTAATCAAGGTTATTCTTTGCCAAAGTAAAGTGAGGATCTATTGAAAGAGCTTTTTTCAATTCTTCAACAGCTTCCTTTATAAGCCCTTTATTATAATAAACAACAGCAAGATTATTATGAGAACCCGAATCCGCAGGTCCAATTTTCTTCGAGAATAGTTTTAAAAGCTTTTTTTCTTGTTCCGAAATTTCCATTTTTATAATAAGTTCATTGCCTTTAAAATATTACTCAAACTCTCAGAATCCGGAATGAGCAAAAGATAAGCTTCAAACTGGGTTTCTGTATCCTTAAAGAAAAAGATACTCTTTACACAGAAAACAAATTCTTCTCCTAAAGTGAATTCAAGATAAGCGCTTGAGATTATAGCTTTAAAATCGTCCCATACAATTACAGGAACAGAAGGGAGCAAAAGGAGTCCTAAGAATTCGGAGATAGCGCTAAGATAAGAACTACAAAGAATATTGGCGACTTCTTTTATTGAAGAAATCCCCATTTCATCAATCTCAGAATAATCAGAGATTTCTCTTCCCAGCAAAATTCCAATAAGAGTTTTTGCATCCTTATCGTCCAAAACAACAATATTCCTCCCAGTAGCGTCTCCAAAGAATTTTGTAAGAGCTGCCACCGCAATATTTCCCTTAAGATTTAGTATCTCCGAAGTCTTCTCAATAGGAAAGATTTCAATTTCGGGGACTTTCACTTCCACTTCTTTATTTAACATTTGACTTAAAGCTGTAGCAGCATGCCCACCACCAATATTAGCAGCCTCTTTTATGCCATCTAATTGTAATTCTTTAAGATCCTGTATTTTCATAGTCCCTCCTATATCTTAAAGTTGGTAAGTCAAGAATTAAACAAGGCTTACCGTTTCCCATCATTGTTATTCCTAAATATTCTTTAATTTTGTCCAGAGGAGGAGGTAAAGGCTTAACGACCGCTTCCATACTTCCTCTAAACACTCCTCCCACAATTGCAAAACGTTCATTTTCTATTTCTATTATCACACAAGGAAGTTGTGAACTACCATTTGTTGAAGGACCACAGTTAAGCATTTGAGAAATTCTATAAACAGGAAGGATTTCTTTTCTATGTAATATTAGTTCTTTTCCCATTATTTTAGAAATAGAATCTTTTGAAATTGTAATTGTTTCATCCACAAAGGTCATTGGTAACCCAACCATTAGCTCATCTACACCTATAAGGTAAACTTTAATTACTGCCATTGAAAGAGGTAATTTTATTGATATTGTGGTCCCTTTATTTTTCTCCGTATAAATGTTAACACTACCCCCCATAGAACGAACCATCTTTCTAACCACATCCAAACCAATTCCTCTCCCAGAAATTTTGTCTGCTTCTTCTTTGGTAGTAAAGCCAGGGAGAAACAAAAATCTTAAGATTTCAGGTTTAGATATCTTTTCTAATTCTTCTTCTTTAATTAATCCCTTTCTAAGTGCAGTAAGTAAAACTTCTTCTTCATCTATTCCCTTCCCATCATCGCTTATCTGCAGTAACAAATTTCCTTTTATATTTCTTGATAGAAGAGTGATCTTTCCTACTCTGGATTTTCCTAAGGCTTCTCTTTCCTCCGGAAGCTCAATCCCATGATAAATTGCATTTCTAATAAGATGAATCATAGGATCTCCAATACTTTCAAGAAGAGACCGATCCACCTCAATCTCTGAACCAAAAATTTCAATTTCTACTTCTTTCCCTAACTTCTTACTCAAATCTCTAACATATCTTGGGATTTTATTAAAAATCAAAGAAAGAGGAACAAGCCTTAAACTTGTAACAATTTCCTTTAACTCTTTTATGCTCCTATTATGAAGATCCACAATCTCTTGGAAGCTTTCTTCTTCCAACCCTCTTACGATCTCGGAGATTTGAGAACTTGATACAAGTAACTCTCCTATTAAATTTTGCATTCTATCCAAAGTATTCACATTAACTCTTATTCCTTCAATTTCTCCTTTTGGAATTTTCTCTATTTCTTTTTTCTCTCTTAATTTAACTTCTTCAACTTCGGAAAAAGAAGCCACAATATCTATAACTTTTTCAGGGTCTTTACAACGAACCTTTAAAATTCTTCCTATCTTTCCAGCTTTTATTTCATTATAAGAAGGAATGGTCTCTTCAATTTCCGTTTTTTCTTCTATTCTTTGAATAATAACAGCTGCTCTTGCAGCAGGAAGGTCTATGTCTTCTTTAAACAGAATTTCAAGAAAAGGCCCTTCTTTTTCTTCGGTTTTATTTAAAATAGGACTATCAATGGTTAGGAGAAAATTTTCTATTTTATCCATTCCTCGGAAAATCTCGTCTATAATCTCCGTAGGGAGTTTCTCTTTCCCTTTAAATAGTTCTAATTTTTCTTCAAGATTATGAGAAATTGTCTCAATTTCGTTATAACCAATAGAAGCAGCCATCCCTTTTAGTGTATGAAAAATCCTATATGCTTCCTCTACCAAATTTTCATTTTTAGGATTCTTTTCAAGCTCTACCATTATTTTGGTGAGCTTCTCTAAATATTCACTTGTTTCCTCTTTAAATAATTTTATATATTCTTTAAATTCTTCTTTCATATTTTTTATAATTTCAAAACCCTTTGGACAGCTTCTATAACTCTTGAAGGCTGAAAAGGTTTTACAACATAGTCCTTAGCCCCCGCTTGAATTGCCTCAACGACTAAACTTTGGTGACCCATAGCGCTAACAACCACAATCTTCGCTTCTGGATCCAATTCTTTTATTTTCTTTATCGCATCTATCCCACTCATATCTGGCATTATTATATCCATTGTCACAAGATCTGGTTTTACCTTTTTGTATTTCTCAACTGCTTCTGCACCATTTGAAGCCTCATCGCAAATTTCGTAGCCACCCTTTTGAAGAATGTCTGCCAGCATTTTTCTCATAAACATTGCATCATCTACTACTAAAATCCTTGCACTCATTTTTCCTCCTTATCATATTAATTCTTCTACATCAAGAATTATATATTCTTCCTTTAATTTTACAATTCCTTTTATATATTTAGACTCTATTTCTTTCTTTAAGGCGGAAGGAACACCCTTCAACTTATCAGTCTGAATCTTATGGATCTCAAGAACCATATCTGGTCTAATCCCTACTGATTTATTTCCAATTGTGCAAAGTATAATCTCTTTGGATGTAGAATTTCCTTTTATTCCCAATCTTCTCCTTAAATTAATAACTGTAACAGGTTCCCCTCTAAAATTCATCACCCCTTCAATATAATCACTTGATAAGGGAACAGGGGTTATCTCTCTTTCTTCAACAATCTCTTTCACGTTTTCTAAGGGTATTCCAAAAAACTTTTCTTCTAATTTAAAACTTAAAAATTCCATCATTCAACTCCAACCCATTCATAATGGATACGGTTTCCACAACCGGAGTGGAATCCAAATACATTTTCTCTTACTAATATAAAATTTACGGCCTTATCCAAAAAAACTAAAGGGGTTTCCTCTAAGATCATTCTCTCCGCCTCTTCATACAGTTTAATTCTTTTAATTGGACTTACTTCCCTTTGTATCTCTTTTATTTTATTGTCTAAAATTTTATTAGAGTAAAAAGAAAAGTTCCACTTCGAAGAAGAGTAGAAAAGATTAATCAAAAAATTAATCGGATTTTTAGTCTCAAGGGTATAACTGTGCAAAAAGAGCTGAGTCTTCTTTTCTTGAATTTTTTTTAAGAATTTTCTCCAAGAACTTTTTTCAATTTTTAATTTAATACCAATGCGAGAAAAAGATTCCTGTAAAAACTCAGCCCTTTTCACAAAAGTCGGGAAATCACAAACTGACAAAGTATAAGTTTCTGGCAAGCCCCCTGGAAACCCCGCTTCCTGTAGGAGCCTTTTTGCTTTATCTTCATCATAATTGTAAAGATCTATTTTCAAATCATAATTACATAACTCTGAAGAAAAGGTCTTATCTATTGGTTGAGTAAGACCATAAGAGTATTCCTCTATCAAAGTCCTTCTGTTTATCGCATAGTTTAAAGCCTGACGGACCTTACTGTTACTAAAAGGTAGATCCTTTATACTAAAATTAAAACCAAGATAATTTATAGAATAAGAAGAAGGAAAAATATTTCCTGCAACTATATCTTTGGTCTTAACTTTAATAAAATCTTCATAATCAATCATTATGATATCTATTTTTCCACTTTTAAATTCTTCTATAGGATTTTCTGCTATCCTGAATATTAAATTTGAAAGATAAGGAACTCCAAAGAAATAATTTGGATTTGATTCTAAGATTATTTCTTCTCCCTTTCTCCATTCCGCCAATTTAAAAGGACCAATCCCATCTATTCCATTTTTATTCCCCTTCGAAAGCACAGAACTTTCTAAAAGAGATAAATTGTAAAGAAAAGAGGGGTTAACTTCTTCCAAAAAAACAGAAAAAGAATATTTTCCACTAATTTCTACTTTGTTTATCGGGAAAAATATATTATCTGTTCCCATTATTCTTTCGATGGAATACTTTACATCTTCAGAGTCAATATTTTTCCCTTTTGAAGAAATAACATCGTTTCTTATCACAAAATAAAATTTTTTGAAATCCTCAGAGAGTTCCCATTTATCCACAAGAAATGGATAAATTTTTCCAGAAAAACCACAATCGAACAAGCCTCTATGGAGAAGATATAAAACTTGCATTACATAAGGACAATCCTCGTAAAGAGGATCCAAACTTAGAGGCTCAACCTTTAAGTGGACTTTCAAAGTTGAACGTTTCCCCTTTTCTCCAATTCCAAAAGATAATGATTTCCAGTTTTCGTCTTGGATGAAAGCCTCGGTTAAGGCTTTTTCCTCATTCAAGTTACTTTCAAGCTCTTTGATTTTATTTGAGCTTTCTTTAAATTCCTTAGTCGCATTTTTAAGAGTGGCCTCTATTTCGGTAACCACATCTTCCTGATCATCAATAAAAGGTCGAATACTCTCAGCAACTTCCCCAAGAGACTCAATTTGCTCTTCATTCTCTTTAAAAGCTCTTTTACTTTCCTCAACAATATCTTTAAGCCTGTGGACTATTCTTTCAAGTGTGATAGTTGTTGTTTTTATATCTTCAATCTTTTCTTTTATTGGGTAAAAAAATCTGTTTAATTTATCTCCCAATTTTGTATAATTCTCAGAAAGAGAATACATTTCTTCCACAATTACAGAAAGACCCCCAATATCTTCCTGAATTCTTGAAGCTTCTATTTTACCGTATAAAGCAACCCCCCTCAAATGCCCTATAAATTCTTCTATATTTTCTACCAATCTTATAAGAGACGAAGATATCCTGGATAAATTTATCTCAATATTTGCCACCTCTCCTACAACTTCTAAGTTTTTTTGTATAAAAGACTCCACATTCAAAATACTACCAAAGCTATTCTTTGCCTGGTTTTTCATTTCTTTAATAATCTCTTTTGAATTCTCAATTTCCCTCCCAATTACTCCAAATAAATTTCTCATTTCAAAAATAGCTGAAAGTTCAAGATTATCTGTGAACTTTGTTAGACTAATGCCTGAAACACCAAGGGAGCTATCTTGTCCTATAATGCTCATTTTTTTTAGAAAAGAATTTAACTGTGAAATAACAATAGGCAAAAAATCAGAATTTTTCTCAAGCAAATGCATAAAAAGTTCTATATGATTTTTAAAAATTTCCTTTAATGCTTCACCTTGAGAGAAAAGAGAATCTATCTCTAAGAATCTTGCTATTCTATTTTTCAAGAAAGAGAAAAAAGAATTCGTCGCATCCTCAATATTTTTTCTTCTTCTTGTAAGCTCTTCGAGAAGAGTAAATAACCTTTCCGAAGTCTCTATAATAAAAGAAATTTTATCTTTTGCTTTATCAGAAGTTCCCTTTAGCTCATTAGCCTTTTCGATAAATCCAGATAAGTTTTCTCTTATTTTTTCAAACCTCTCTCTCGCCTCTTTTGAACGAATCTTAAGATCCTCCAACTTCTCTACCATCTCTCTAACAGAGTCTAAAGCTCTTCCCGTCATCCTCCCCAATTCCTCAGCCACCACTTCAAAACCTTTCCCAGAAGAGCCTGCTTGATAAGCCTTAATTTCAGCATTTCTAGCTGTATTAGCGGATATTTCATTAAGAGATTCAAGTTCTTCCATAATTGTATTTATCTCTTCCTTTTTACTTATTAATTCTTCCATCTTGCTACTTAAGGAAAGTGTAATATCATTAAAGGAATAAATTTTATTAAGAGCTTCATTAACAAGACTAAGACCGAAAGATAATAATTCTTCACTCTTTCTTACAATAGCTCTGAAAGAATCAGATCCTTCATAAATTACAGCCATTGAAGCATAAAGATTTCTTAGCTCTTCCCTTACTTTTTCTACTTCTTGTAAAGAAGTTAATTCCTTTTCCAAGAGGTCGCTCCACAAAAAAGAGCTATTTTTAGATAAATCCTCTACTTTTTCTAAGAATTCTTTAACCGTATCATTGGCTTCCATAATATTTATTTTTATTAAATTACCAATAAATCTTTTAATTGTCAAGAGTTTAAAAATTCTATTCTCTTCCTCTAAGTAAGTTCTTTGTTAATAACTATTTTCTAGTAAAACTTTAAGAGGATCCTCTATAGAATTTACTCTATTTAGATTTATTCCTACTCCAAAGATTACAGCGTCTTCATAAGTGTGCATTCCTTCTATTGCCTTTGGTTTCTCACAAATAGAGAAGGTATTAACATTTGCTTTTAAATCAAACCCCCAAGAAGGATGAGCTATTATATCCGCCGCATTTTCAAGGTATTTTCCTTTATATATTTCTTCTCTAAAAAATACCTTTTCAATTATTTTTTCTCCTTCTGGGCTTCTAAGATTCAACAATTTTTCTTTTAATTCTTCTCTTATTTTATCATATTTCTCTAATGGGACATTTCCTTTCTCTTCTCTACCTTTTAAGTTTAAATATATTCTTCCTGGAATAAGAGAATAGGCTAGAGAATCTTTTGAAATTTCTGTGATATTTTCTGGAAGCTCTTTTTCCCAAGAAAGATACCCTTCCTCTTCCAAGAAATGGTTTATTTGAACATTATATTTAATTCTACAAAAACCGTGATCCGATAAAACAATAAAGGTATCATTCTCGCTTAGCAGTTTGAAAGTCTCCCCTATCCATTTATCAAGTTTATAATAAAATCTCTCAAAATCTTCCTTGAATTCTCCTCCTTCCTCATAATCTCCCCAAAAAAAGTGATTTAATCGGTCTGTTTCCATTATATGACATTGAGCCAGGTAATAATCTTCTTTATTTAACAAATCAAAGAAAACCTCCATCCTCCTATCAAGAGCTTGAAACAATTCTTTCATAAACTGCCTTTTATCTTTATGCCCCAAATTTGGATCTACATCTATCACATATTTTTTTTCTTTTAAATATCCAACATAAGAAGGTGGATTTACTGCTTTGTCTATAGATGGAGTAAGAAAACAAGAAATTAAAATACCATTTACTTTTTCCGGAGGATAAGTTAGAGGAACATTCATCACAAGGACTTTTTTCCCTTCCAGAGAAAGCTTTTTCCAAAAAGTCTCAGCAGTTCTGTCTGTTGCAAGAGGAATTTTCAATTTAAAAGGGTTTGCGATGCGATCCACGAATCCAAAAATTGAATGCTCCCCAGGATTCTTCCCCGTCATATAAGAGCTCCAAGCCACAGAAGAGACTGTTGGATAAACCGAATTATATCTTTTTAATCCACCGCTTTCCTTAGAAATTCTCTTTATATTTTCAAACTTACCACTTTCTATGCCTTTCTCTAAAAAACTATAAGGAACTCCATCAATCCCAAGGATAATTATTCTTCTTTTTCTTTTTTTAAAGAGAATAAGCCCCCCCTTTTTAATTAGTTGATAATTCCACCTGCTACAAGATCATTCTCTCTAATGAGAACGAACCTCCCCATTTCTTTAACTTTGTTAAATTTTGTAAAAACAATTGGTTTTTTTGTCCTTATTTCAACTTCTCCTATTTCCAAATTGTTTAAAGAGGAACCATTTTCTTCTAATATCTTAAGAGAAGAAGAATCTATCCTTCTTCTTATTTTTAAAATACTACCCTTGGTTTCTTGAGTGGCAAGGCGAATCGTTAATCTTTCTTCTTTCTTTAAAGGCTCTTTTGAGAACCATATAAGATTTGCATTAAGGCTTTCTCCTACTAAAGGTTCTTCTCCTTTTCTTACCAACACAAAGCCTCTTTCTAAAAAAACAGGAGTTTCTGTTGTAATTCCTATTGATTCCCCAGCTTCTGCCTTTTCTATTTCTCCTTCAAATTTCTCAATGGATTTTATAAAGGTTTTCTCTCCATTTGGGAGTATTTCCACTTCTTCTCCAATAGATAAACTTCCAGTTTCAATTCTTCCCACAGCAATTCTTTTTCCTCTTATCTTATAAACATCCTGAATTGGGAAAATGAGTTCTTTATCTACAGGCAGAGGATCACTTTTTAAAGAATCAAGAGCTCCTAATATAGTAGGCCCTTTATACCATCTCATAGATTCAGACTCTTTGACAATATTATCGCCCTTTAGTGCAGAAATTGGAATATAATAAGATGGTTTTAAATTGAGAGATAAGAGAAAATCCTCAATCTCATTTTTTAGGGAAGAAAACAAATCCTCTTTAAAATTAACAAGATCCATTTTATTTATAACAACAATAACTTGTTTAATGCCAAGCATTGAGATCAAATTAGCATGTCTTTTGGTTTGTTCTTCCACCCCTTCTACAGCATCAACAATAAGCAAAGCAGCTTCTGCTTGAGAAGCTCCTGTAAGCATATTTTTTACAAATTCCACATGGCCAGGAGCGTCTATAATTACATATTCTCTTTTTTTACTTCTAAAAAATGAATAAGCTATATCTATGGTAATTCCTTGTTCTCTTTCTTCTCTTAAGTGATCCATAACAAAAGCGAATTCTATTTCACTATCCCCAACATCTTTTGAAGCCTTTCTCACTTCTTCAACTTTATCTGGAGGAAGAGAATTGGTGTCGTAAAGAAGTCTTCCAATAAGAGTAGATTTACCGTGGTCAATATGTCCTATTAGGACAAATTTCAAAGGGGTTTCAGCTCTCATAAAAATTCTTATTCTACATATAGCCAAGAGCACGAAGTTTTTCCATAATATAATCAGATTCTTTATCCTGTGCTCTACCACTTCGCTCTGATATTTTTGTTTCTCTTAACTCTTTAATTATCTCATCAACATTTTGAGCGTTTGACTCGATAGGCATAACACAAGGTTTACAACCGATACTTCTATATCTTTTCCCATCTTTTGCGAAATAAAGAGTTACAACAGGAATGTTTTCTCTTTTAATATACTCCCATATATCCATCTCTGTCCATCCGAGAAGAGGATGAACCCTTATATGCTCTTCTTCTCTTGCCTTTGATTTATATTGATCCCAGAGCTCTGGAGGTTGATTTCTATAATCCCATTCAAAGTCTTCATCCCTAGGAGAAAATACCCTTTCTTTAGCTCTTATACCGTGCTCATCTCTTCTTATCCCAAGATATAAAGCTCGAAATCTGTATTTGCTGATAGCGTCTTTTAAAGCATTCGTTTTTAACGCAGTGCAGCATTCCAATTTTCCTTTTTCTGGCCCCATCTTCTTTAATATTGCTTCATCATTACGATGGATTATAAGATTAAGATTCCATTTCTTTACATATTCATCTCTAAAATTATAAATTTCTTCAAATTTATATCCTGTATCAATATGAAGCACAGGAAAAGGAACTTCACCAAAAAAAGCTTTCCTTATAAGATATAATAACGTTGTAGAATCTTTACCAATAGACCATAAAAGAGCCACTTTTTGGAACTGTTGATAGGCTTCTCTTATAATATAAATGCTATTGTTTTCTAGGATGTTTAAATGGTCCATTTCTTCCTCTAATTTGCAAGATATATTAAATATTTTAATCCCTAATGTCAAGGTTTGATTTAATTCCTCTTAGAAATGTTTAAAAAATCAATAAAAATAAGGAAGATAATTTATCTTTGAGATTTTGATGTTGCCTATTTTGGTAATTGATGTTATATTAAAAAATAATTTACCTGAGTCCGGTAAATTGTTTATATTAGAAGCGAGAACAAATAAAAAATTAGGAGGGAATATGAGTATTAAATCCCTTATTAAAATATTAGGTTTCTTTTTTGAGATCTTTTTGGTCTCCTGTGCAACGAATTACAAAAGAAAAGAAAGTCTCTATCCACTTACACCCGTTTCTTTTACAGATATAACATTAACTGATAATTTTTGGTCAAAACGAATTGAGACCAATAGAACTGTTACAATCCCCTTTGGATTTGAAAAATGCGAAAAGGAAGGAAGAATTAGAAATTTTGCCAGAGCTGGTGGACTATTGGGGGGAGAATATGAGGGCAAAATGCCTTTCGATGATTCTGATGTTTATAAGGTAATTGAAGGAGCTTCATATTCATTAGCTTGCCATCCTGACTTAAAGTTAGAAAAATATATTGATGGGATTATCGAAAAGATTGCCATAGCTCAAGAAGAAGACGGATATCTTTGCACTTGGAAGACAATAAATCCTGAGAAGACTCCGGCCTGGTGGGTAAAACCGGGCCCTCGCTGGTTTAATCTTGGAGCAAGCCACGAATTGTATAACATGGGTCATTTGTATGAGGCAGCTTTTGCTCATTATAAAGCAACCGGAAAGAAAAATCTTTTGAATATTGCTTTAAAGAATGCAGATTTGATTTGCAAAACCTTTGGTCCCGGAAAAAGACTCGATGTGCCAGGCCATCAGATTATTGAAACAGGTCTAGTAAAATTATATCTCTTAACAAAAAAAGAAAAATATCTTAAGATGGCAAAATTCTTTTTAGACCAAAGAGGTAATGCAAAGGGCCACGAACTTTACGGTTCATACAGTCAAGATCATAAACCAGTAATTGAACAAAATGAAGCTGTTGGTCACGCAGTCAGAGCTGTTTATATGTATTCAGGAATGACGGATATTGCAGCAATTATGAAAGACTCCTCTTATCTAAAAGCAGTTAGGAGGCTGTGGGAAGATGTGGTTTCTAAAAAATTATATATAACAGGAGGAATAGGGTCTCGCCATGAAGGAGAGTCTTTCGGTGAAGCTTACGAATTACCCAATCTAACTGCTTATAATGAGACCTGTGCTGCAATTGGTTTTATTTATTGGACTCACAAAATGTTTTTACTTCATGGCGAAGCGAAATACATAGATGTTTTAGAGAGGAGTCTTTATAATGGGATGCTCTCTGGAGTTTCTCTGGAAGGAAATTCTTTTTTTTATCCGAATCCTCTTGAATCTGATGGAAAATTTAAGTTTAATCAAGGTTCTTTAACGAGAAAGGAATGGTTTGACTGTTCTTGCTGCCCAACGAATATTATTCGCTTTATGCCTTCAATCCCCAATTATATTTATGCATATAAAGGTGATACATTATATATCAACCTTTTCGTTGCAAACAAGGCTAATGTAAATATGAATGGTATTAGAGTTTTCCTTCAGCAGGAAACCGAATATCCATGGGATGGGAAAATAAAAATAATATTGAATCCGGAAAGTGAAAGGGTTTTTACCTTAAATATTCGTATCCCAGGATGGGCTATTGGAGAAGTGGTCCCAAGCGACCTCTATAGATATTTAGAAGAGAATAAAGAGGTAATAACCTTAAAAGTAAATGATAATTTTTACGATTTTAAGATTAATAAAGGATTTGCCGGGATTACTCGAAAGTGGTCAAAAGGAGATGTAATTGAATTAGTTCTACCAATGTCTGTTCGGCGAGTTTTGGCAAACGAAAAAGTTAAAGATGATGTAAACAAAGTTGCACTTGTTCGTGGTCCTATTGTTTACTGTGCCGAAGAGGTTGACAACGAGGAAGGAGTCTTTGACTTAGTAATACCAAATGATGCTAAGCTTAACCCTGTATACTGCGAAGATTTATTAAAAGGTTTAGTTGTAATTAAAGGTAAAGTATTAGATAAAAAAGGGAGGGAAAGAGAATTATTCGCTATACCTTATTATGCATGGTCCAATCGCACTCCCGGAGAAATGGCAGTGTGGTTTTGGAGAAAATAATTAATTTTTAAGAGATTTTTATTGATTAGGAACTTAGTGCTTAAGATATTCAAATCTTGATTATTTGGATAAATGGGTTAAATTTTTGTTAATTATTCTAAGAAGGAGAAAATGAAAAAAGTAATATTTGTTTTGATTCCTTACGAAGAGAATTATAAAGAGAAACTTACACTTATAGCTGTGGAAGAAGAAAAGCGACATTTGATCCAGATAATGATTTTACCCTACCTCTAAAGGCTTCTTTTAGTATTTAAGGAGAAATTTTGGTAAGCTTTAAATTATAAGGAGGAAGATATGTCAATAATTTTGAGACTCTCACTACTTTTACTGACCATCTCCGCTCCTTTTAAGATTTTCTCTGAAGATGGTTATAGATTGTGGTTACGTTATGATAAAATAGATAACGAAGAAAGGTTGAAAGAATACAAAGAAAACTTAAAAGTAGTTTATTTTCCTGGAAATACTCCAACTTTAAAAGCAGCAAGAGAAGAATTAATGCTTGGGTTAAGGGGTTTACTAGGAAAATCTATAAGAATTACAGATAAGGTGAATAAAGATGGAGTTCTCATTGTAGGAAGCTTAAAATCTTCTAACCTCGTTTCTGAGTTAGGGATAGAAGAGATTTTAAATAAAGTAAATGAAGAAGGTTTCATAATAAAAAGCATCATCGTTAAAGGTAAGAAATGCACACTAATTTCTGCACGGACAGATATTGGTTTACTTTATGGGGTTTTTAATTTTCTTAGAATTCTTCAAACTCAAAAAAGTATTGAGAATCTTTCAATAATTGAATCTCCAATTATTAAGTATCGCATTTTAAATCACTGGGATAATCTTGATAGAACGGTTGAGAGGGGTTATGCAGGATTCTCTATATGGGACTGGCACAAATTACCAGATTATATAGATCCTCGTTATAAAGACTATGCAAGAGCCAATGCTTCAATTGGGATTAATGGAGTTGTGCTTACGAATGTAAATGCTAATGCAGAGGTGTTGAGGCCATTTTATCTTGAAAAAGTAGCTGCTCTTAGTAATGTTTTTCGGCCTTATGGAATAAAAGTTTATTTAACTGCCCGTTTTAATGCTCCAATGGAAATAGGAGGGCTAGGGACCGCAGATCCTCTTAATAAAGAAGTTATAAAATGGTGGAAAGATAAAGTTGCAGAAATCTACAGGTATATTCCTGATTTTGGAGGATTCCTTGTTAAAGCCAATTCAGAAGGTCAACCAGGTCCACAAGATTTTGGAAGAACACATGCAGATGGAGCGAATATGTTGGCAAAAGCTCTTGTCCCTTATGGGGGAATTGTAATGTGGAGAGCTTTTGTTTATGATTCTAAGATCCCAGAAGATAGAGCTAAACAAGCGTATAATGAGTTCAAACCTCTTGATGGTTACTTTCTTAAAAATGTATTAATTCAGGTGAAAAATGGGCCAATAGATTTTCAACCGAGAGAACCCTTCCATCCCTTATTTGGCGCAATGAAAAAGACACCTTTAATGATGGAATTTCAAATTACTAAGGAGTATTTAGGATTCTCTACTCACTTGGTCTATCTTGCTCCTTTATATAAAGAAGTCTTAGATTTTGACACCTATGCTAAAGGGAAAGGCTCTTACGTTTCTAAAGTAGTAGACGGCTCTCTCTTTGGACACTCAATAAGTGGAATCGCAGGAGTTTCTAATATCGGAACCGATAGAGACTGGTGTGGAAGTCCTTTTGATCAGGCTAACTGGTATGCTTTTGGACGACTTAGCTGGAATCATAGACTAAGCTCCGAAGAGATAGCTGAAGAGTGGATCAGGATGACCTTTACTAACAACCCTGAATTTGTTAAATCAGTAAAAGAGATGATGCTTACCTCCAGGGAAGTAGCAGTTAATTACATGACCCCTTTGGGATTACATCACATAATGGGATGGGGGCATCATTACGGACCTGCTCCATGGATTAGTGAAGGAAGACCTGACTGGACTTCTGTTTATTACCATAAAGCAGATTCAGTGGGAATCGGTTTTGATAGAACTTCCAAAGGGAGTAATGCTGTAAGTCAGTATTATCCTCCTGTGGCTAATTTTTTTTCTAACTTAGAAAGCTGCCCCGACGAATATCTTTTATGGTTTCACCATCTTCCTTGGGATTACAAAATGAAAAATGGAAGGACTCTTTGGGAAGAGTTGTGTTATAGATACTATGAAGGAGTTAAATCTGTAGAGAATATGCGAAAGACTTGGGCAAAACTCAAAGGGTTAATTGACGAAGAAAGATATAATAAAGTTGAAGAATTTCTAAAAATTCAGGAAAAAGAAGCGAAATGGTGGCGAGACGCTTGTGTTTTGTATTTTCAGACTTTCTCCAAAAAGCCAATCCCTGAAGGTTTAGAAAAACCATCCAAATCCCTTGAGTATTATAAGAGTCTTAATTTTAAATATGTTCCGGGGCACTGGTATAGGTAGTTAGAATCTATAATTTTCAGGGTTGTTTTTTTATCTTTTTATCATATTTTAACCAACGAAATGTTTTTGAATTTCCTTCAGCTTATTTATTATAAAAAAGCCATTTTTGTCCAAGGGATAGGTGTTTTAGGACTCATCTCAGCTATAATTTCTTTTCAGAGTAATAAGCGAATTAAAATTCTTGTATTTTTAGGAATAGGCCAGATATTTTTTGCGATTCATTTTGCCCTTTTAGGAGCAAAAACTGCTTCCGGGATGAATTTGATAGGAGCTATTAGAACCTTTTCTTTTATCTTACGAGAAAGAAAAAAATATTTAGAGAAAAATATCTTAATGTTTTTATTCATCGCGTTATTCTGGGCTACCGGTATTTTATGTTGGGACAAATGGATTAGCATTTTACCCGTTATTGGTATGACTTTTGAGACAATCGCCTTATGGATGAAAGAACCGAAGAAGATAAGAATTGGACTTCTCTCCCCAAGACCTCTATGGCTTACTTACAATATAATATATAATTCCTATCCAGGAGTTCTTGCGGAAGCCTTTGTTTTAACCTCTATTTTTATTGGTATTGTTAGATTCGATCTCTTCCCTGTAATTAAAAAAAGTAATTAAAGTCCTATTATATCCTCAATTTCTCCCAAAACCCATTTAATTTCTTCAACGGTTAGGTCTCCCATATGGGCGATTCTAAAGGTCAGCTCTTTCAGTTTTCCGTATCCGTTAGAGATATAAGCTCCTCTTTTGGATAATTCTTCGTTCAATCCTTTAATTGAGATCCCTTTTGTATTTTTGATACAGGTTACAGTTAGAGAAAGGAATCTCTCATCCGCAAAAAGTTCAAAATTTTCTCTTCCCCAGTTCTGAACAATTTCTGCCATTTCCTTATGTCTCTTAAAACGATTTTCTATTCCTTCTTCATTTATAATTTTACCAAGCTGGTAATTGAGAGCGTTTATGAGATTAAGAGCTGCTGTTGTAGGAGGTTGTTTTGCCTTATCCCAGTATTTCTTATACTCAAGAAAATCAAAATAATATCCCTTATCTTCCACTTCAGTAGATCTATTCATCGCTTTCTCACTCACAGAAGCAATTGCAAGTCCTGGAGGAAGAGCAAGGCATTTCTGAGACGAAGTTATAAGCACATCGATATTCCAATCATCCACCTTTATTTCCACTCCACCCATGGAAGATACAGCATCAACGCATAGAATTACATCAGGATAACCTCTTAGCATCTCTCCTACTTCTTTTAAAGGATTCATTACTCCTGTGGAAGTTTCATTATGGGTCAAAAAGAGAGCATCAAACTTATTTGTTTTAAGTTTTTCTTCTATGTCTTCTACAGAGATTCCCTTTCCCCATTCGTATTCTAAGACTTCAAAATTTTTATTACAACTTTTCGATATTCCAGCCCATCTTTGACTAAAAGCTCCGCAGACTGTGTGAAGAGCTCCTTTTTTTACACAATTACGAACAGCCGCTTCCATTAATCCTGTTCCTGAGCAGGTTCCAATTATTATAAAATTATCTGTAAAGAGAAGCTTTTTAAGCTTTGACACAGTTTCATCCATAAGTATGGTTGTTTCTGGCATTCTGTGTCCAAACATTGGTATATCCATTGCCTTACGAACGTCTTCTCTAACCTCGGTTGGGCCTGGGATAAAAAGTTTTTTATGCATTAAAAAACCTCCTTTTTCTTCCTTATATCAGAATAAAGAGGAAATGCTTCTGTAAGTTCTTTAACTTCTCCTTTTACCTCCTCAATCACTTTATCATTATCAATATTTGTAAGAACCCTGTCAATTAAACGAGCAATCCTTTTCATTTCCTCTTCTTTCATTCCTCTCGTTGTTACAGCGGGGGTACCAATTCTTATTCCACTCGCTATAAAAGGTTTTTCTTTATCAAAAGGAATTGTGTTTTTATTCACAGTAATTTTCGCTTTATCAAGAGCCTCTTCTGCCAGCTTTCCTGTAATTCCTTTACTTTTGACATCAATAAGAAGCAAGTGTGTATCCGTTCCCCCTGCAACAAGTCTCCATCCAAGTTTCTTAAATTCTTCCTCTAAGGCTTTTGCGTTTAATACGATTTGATGTTGGTATTCTTTGAATTCAGGAGAAAGAGCTTCTTTGAAAGCCACAGCTTTTGCTGCGATTGTATGCATATGAGGACCGCCTTGCAATCCAGGGAAAACAGCTTTATCTATTAATTGAGCCCATTTTTCTTTGCATAATATTATTGCGCTTCTTGGACCTCTTAAAGTTTTATGAGTTGTTGTTGTGACCGCATCTGCATAAGGGATAGGTGAAGGATGCTCTCCTGCAACGATAAGCCCTGCAATGTGAGCAATATCAGTAACAAAATATGCACCTACCTCATCGCAAATCTCCTTAAACTTATCCCAGTGAAGAGTCCTTGGATAGGCAGAGCCTCCTGCCATTATTAACTTTGGTTTCTTCTCTCTTGCAAGACTCAAAAGGGTATCGTAATTTATTTGTTCTGTTTCAGGATCAACCGTATATTGAAAAGTTCTCCAGAAAATCCCTGTGGAGCTCACTTTATATCCATGGGAGAGGTGTCCTCCGTGAGACAAAGAAAGTCCAAAAAATAAGTCTCCTGGCTCCATTAGAGCTGAATAAACAGCCATATTTGCAGGAACTCCTGACAAAGGCTGAACATTTACATGCTCGGCTCCAAATAATTTTTTTGCCCTTTCTATTGCAAGATTCTCAATAACATCCATCCATTTACAACCACCGTAATATCTTCTTCCTGGATATCCCTCAGCGTATTTATTTGTCAATACAGAGCCCATTGCTTCAAGAACAGCTTGAGATACAAAATTTTCTGAAGCTATTAATTCAAGGTTCTCGTGCTCTCTCTCCGCCTCCCCTATAATAGCTTTATAAACTTCAGGATCCACCTTGTATAATTCTTCCATTTTCCCCTCTCTTTTTATTTGGATTTTATGCTTCTAATTATACTTTGATAAATTAACTTGTCAAGAAGATAAATTTCCTTAACTAGCTTCAAAATAGAAATATTTATATAACTACCTGCCTTAACTCTTTAATATTTAGGCTATTCACACACTTGATTATTTTCTCCATTTATTTATAATTTAAATCAAAATAATAAAAAGTGAAACTTTCGGTTGTAATACCTGTTTATAACGAAAGAAAAACAATAAAAAAGGTTATAGAAAAAGTAAAACTCTCTCCCGTGGAGAAGGAAATAATTATTGTTGATGACGGTTATAATGATGGAACAAGTAGTTTATTAGACGAGCTTGCCAAAAAAGAGAACAACATAAAAATTATACACCTTAATAAGAATGTAGGAAAGGGACAGGCGATTAAAGAAAGTTTTTCATTGGTTAAGGGTGTAATAATTCAGAATGCGGATCTTGAATACGATCCAGGTGAATATCCAAAGTTACTTGAACCTTTGCCGAATAAAGAAGCTGAGGTTGTTTTCGGCTCGAGACTTCTTAAAAGAATTAATAAAAGAGATGGTTTATTTTATTTTGGAAGAGTTTTAATTACCTGGGTAGCAAATTCTCTATTTAAAAATAATTTAACCGATGCTTATACTTGCTATAAAGTTCTTCCACGAGATTTTGTTAAGAACCTAAAAATAACCTCAACCGGTTTTGAACTTGAAGCCGAACTCACTGCTAAATTGCTTCTTTCAAAGAAGAAAATAAAAGAAATACCTATAAATTATTTATCCACGCTCTCAAAAAGAAGGCAAAAAGATTACATGGAAAGATTGGTTTAGGAGAGTCAGAACCTTATTTGTTTTGCGGTTTAAAGATGGTTGGTATAAAAATTAAAAAAGAAAAAGTTCCAATAATACTCATAATTTTTTCAATTATCCTTGCTTTGGTTACTTTTTCTCTTGTTCCCTTTAGTGGTGGAGATAATTTCACTTATTTTCTTCTCGGAAGAGCACTTGCTAAAGGGAAAGGATATATTGAGTTGTGGGACCCAAGCCATCCACTCCATACCCAATATCCTCCTATATTTCCGATCCTCCTTATCCCAGCAGCTTTTCTAAATTCTTATTTACTCGCTAAGTTAATTGTTTTTTTATGCTTCATTTTTTTATTGTTCTTTTCTTACCTCCTGTTTCTGGAATTGGATTACTCAAATTCAAAGATGATATCTATAGTAGCTTTAGCTTTTCTTGCTTTTTCGCCAGGGCTCCTTGAATATAGCCATTGGGTTCTTTCTGATATTCCTTATCTACTATTCTCTGTTTTATCTTTGCTATCCTGGAGTAAAAAAAGATATAATCTCGCATTGTTTTTTTCAATTATAGGTTTTTTTACGAGAACCGCTGGTATCAGTTTACTAATCGCTGTGATTGGTTTTTATATCTTGAAATCAAAGATAGAGAGAAAGAAAACAATAATTCCTTTACTCGCTCTACTATTTATACCCATTTGGATAATTTATGGAAAAGTGTTTGGTTCCCAGTTTCAGCGATCATATTTCCAACAACTTATTTCAAAAGATCCTTATAATCCTTCCATGGGTAATATTGGTATTCTGAATTTAATATTTAGAATAGGTAAAAATATCTTGAGGATGTTCCTCAAAATTTTACCCAATATCTTCTTTGGAGAAATTAAAATTCTTCTAATTTCCTTATCTATTAGTATTATACTTCTTTCTCTTTTATCTTTCGGTGTAGTTTCAGAGAAAATATTTTTTAAAAAAACCGACGAAGAGAAAAAATCCTCTTTTTCAACTTTAAATCTCATAAATACTTATATGTTTTTATATCTTTTAACAGTTTGGTCTTGGCCAGTTATATGGACTGTAGATAAAAGGCTTTATCTTCCAATTCTACCATGGCTTGCTTTTTGTTTAGCTAAAGGTTCAGTTAGAATTACAAGGCTTTTCCAAAAAGGGATAGCGAAGAAGTTTCCTTTTTTTATTACAGGATTGTTGGTGGCTAATTGTGTTTTCATTGCTTTAACTAGTTCTAATGAGTTGTGGAAAAATAATATGAAATGGATAAAGGAGAAAATTCCCTCGGGAAGAGCCTTTTATTTCAAAGATTATATAAATATTAAAAATTGGGCACTAAGAGAGAAGATTCAAGAGAATTCTGTCTTTATGGTAAGAAAACAAACAGCTTTCCACTATTTTACTGATTTTCCTACAGCTCCTGTTCCCCAGACAGAAAATCCAGAGGAATTGAAAAATATTATAGAAACAAAAAAAGTGGATTATATTGTTCTTTCACCCCTCTTCAAATCTTATCCTATTGTTGTAAAAGGAATGAATGGACTTAAAGAAGAATATAATTGGAAGCTTGTTTATATAGAACCAGATAATAAAGTCTTTGTATTTAAGTGTATAAAAAGAAAATAAGATTATTGGTTCTTTTAGAAATAGATAAAATGAGATAATAATTCTTAAAAATTCTCTCTTCTTGACAGAAAAGAATAAAAAATTATATTTTTGTAAATGAGAAAACTTTTTAAAAATTTATTATTAATTTTTCTTTTGGCTCTTTCCTTAAGAGCTATAGATTTTGTTTCTAGATCCTCTATTGACCTTAATGGTGATAACGAAATAGAAAATATAATCTTAATAAATATTAATGATGTTGGGGAATTTTATTTAGAGATCTCCGGACAAAAGATAAAAGGGAAATTTTCCAACGAGGAGTCCCCTGATGGGTTTAAAATTGTTGATATTAATACAAATGATAAATATAAAGAAATTGCTGTTCATTCTCCAGGTCCAAGTGATGATGATGAGTATTTTATTTATTGGTATGATGGGAAGAGTATTAAAGAAATGGCTCATCTTTCAAGATGGCCGGAGTTTCCTGGTAATGGGATTGTCTATGTAAAAAACTGGGAAGGATTCTGGACAAAAATAGACAAATATATTCTTAATAATTCGTTAAGGAAATTAGAACTTGTTCCCCAATTTGCGTATTACGTAGGGGTTAAAGCTACTGTTAAAAAGAGTTTCCCTATATTCAGAGATAAAGATTTAAAAGAGGAAGTTGCCTGGCTTACGAATAACTCAGAGATCGAAATATTGTTATGTGATACAAAAAATAGAGAATGGGATAATTACATATTTTTGATAAAATCTGCATTAGGTTTGGTAGGATGGGCTCACTATAAAGAAGTGATAGAGAACTTAGATGGATTACCATTAGCTGATTAAAAGTTAATTATAAATTTTAAAACCCTTGACTTTTTAATAAGCTTTTTTAATATATAAAAAATATATATTTTAAAGTTCTCCGATAATATAAGAGTTTCTTCTTTAGGATAGAACGAGAAAGTTTTCTAATAAAAGAACAAAGTAAAGGGGGTAATTAAATGGAATGGCTTATTAGGAAAAGATCGGGAAAGATAGTTCCTTATAACAAAAAGAAAATTAAAGATGCTATTTCCAAGGCTTTAAAAGCCACAGGAGTGAAAGAAGATGCAGATTCTATCACAAATCAGGTTGAAACTTCCCTTTATATGCACTTCTTTAGGGTTGGGAATATTCCTACCGTAGAAGAGATTCAAAACTATGTAGAAGAGACCCTAATGTTTCGGAGACTTCCCGAAGTAGCAAGAGCATATATTCTTTACAGAGAAAAAAGAAACGAAGCTCGCAAAGTTGAAGATCTCTTTAAGGATGTTGAAACAATTATGGGTAAATATTTAAAGAAAGAAGATTGGAGAGTTCAAGAAAATTCAAATATGAATTTTTCTCTTCAAGGATTAAATTTTTATGTTTCTTCTTCAATTACTGCTCGGTATTGGCTTGGAAAGATTTATAGCCCAAGAATTAGAGAAGCTCATAGCAGTGGCGATTTCCATATTCATGATCTTGGGATTCTTGGGCCTTATTGTGTTGGATGGGATTTGTTGGACCTATTAAAAGAGGGCTTCAAAGGTATGAGCGGGAAAGTTGAATCTTCGCCTCCAAGACACTTAAGAAGCGCCCTTGGTCAAGTTGTGAATTTCATATACACCCTTCAAGGAGAAGCGGCAGGAGCTCAAGCTTTTTCTAACTTCGATACACTTTTAGCTCCTTTTGTTAGATATGACAACTTATCTTATAAAGAGGTAAAACAAGCCTTACAAGAATTTTTATTTAATATAAATGTTCCTACAAGAGTTGGATTTCAAACACCTTTTTCAAATATAACAATGGATCTAAAACCTCCAAAGACTCTAGTTAATAGAAAGGTAATTTTGGGTGGAGTAGAAAGAGAAGAAGTTTATGGAGATTTTCAAGAAGAAATGAATATGATAAATAAGGCCTTTGCAGAATTGATGATGGAAGGAGATGCAAAAGGAAGAATCTTTACTTTCCCTATTCCAACTTATAATATAACAAAAGATTTTGATTGGGAAAATGAAGATCTTATACCAATTTGGAAAATGACAGGAAAATATGGAATTCCTTATTTCAGCAATTTTGTCTCTTCAGATATGGACCCTGAAGATGCAAGAAGTATGTGCTGTAGGCTTCGTCTTGACAAAAGGGAATTAAGGAAAAGAGGAGGAGGCCTTTTTGGATCCAATCCTCTAACAGGAAGCATTGGTGTTGTAACAATAAATCTCCCAAGAATTGGTTATCTTTCAAGCGACGAAGAAGAATTCTTCGAGCGACTTGCCACTATTATGGAAATTGCTAAAGAGTCTTTAGAACTTAAGAGAAAAATTATAGAAGATTTTACAAAGGAAGGTTTATATCCGTATACGAAATACTATTTAAGGGAGATAAAAAAGAACTTTGGTCGTTACTGGGCAAATCATTTTTCTACAATAGGTCTAATTGGAATGAACGAAGCTTGTATAAATATGTTAGGGGTAGGAATTATGAGTAAAGAAGGAAGAGAATGGGCTCTAAAAGTGCTTAAATTTATGAGAGATAAAATCTCCGAATTCCAGGAAGAGACAGGGAATCTCTATAATCTTGAAGCATCTCCTGCAGAGAGTGCTTCGTATCGTTTGGCAAAGGCTGATAAGGAAAGATTCACAGATATTTACACAAAAGGGAAAGACTATCCATATTATACAAATTCTGTCCATCCTCCTGTAGATGAGGTGGATGATATATTCACTCTCCTCGAACATCAAGAACCCCTACAGGTTCTATTCACAGGTGGGACTGTTGTTCATCTTTTTTTAGGAGAAGCAATTAGTGATTGGAGGATGGTTAGGGAACTTACAAGGAAAATTGTAAATAGATTTTCTCTTCCCTACTTCAGTTTTACTCCAACCTTTTCTGTATGTCCTATTCATGGATACATAAAGGGTGAAAAATTTTACTGTCCCTATCCTCACACAGATGAAGAGATAGAGACGTTTGGGGAAGTTTGTGAAGTAGATGAAGAAGAGTTATTGAAGATGGAAGAAGGTTCTTACAGAGAATTTGAAGAGAAAGAGAAAATAGAAGAGGAAGGGTTAAAAGTTTTTTAAATAAAAAATAATAGAAGGAGGCTTCTGTGATTGAAGAATTAGGTAAAAAAGAAAAAAAAGAAAATAAAAGAAAGATTGTAGCTGTAAAAACAGAAGTTTACTCTCGAGTGGTTGGTTATTATAGACCTGTTCAAGATTGGAACGAAGGAAAGAGAGAAGAATTCAAAGAAAGAAAGTATTTGAAAATAGGTGGTTAAATCCTTCTTAGGGACAAGCCTAATAGAATATCCAGAAAAAATCTCATCTGTTGTTTTTATTGGGGGGTGTAATTTAAGGTGTCCCTTTTGTTATAATCCTGATCTTGTTTTACCAGACCTTTTAAGAAATTTGCCTGAAATACCAGAAGATGAAATCATAAAAAGATTGAAGGAAAGAAAAGGTTTTATTGATGGAGTTTCTTTTACAGGGGGAGAACCTTTACTTCCCGATCGCATAATTCCTTTTTTAAAAAGAATTAAAGAAGAAGTTGGAATTTATATAAAAGTTGACACAAATGGAACTTTACCCAATAAACTTAGAGAAGCTCTCCCTTTTGTTGATTATATTTCTATGGATATAAAAAGTTCTCCTCAAAAATATTTCCTTGCCACAGGGCAAAAGGCAAATTTCAAAGATGTTGAAGAAAGTATTGATATAATTAAGTCTACGGAAAATTATGAATTTAGAACCACGATGGTTCCTGGTATTGTAGAAAAAGAAGACATTAAAGAGATATGCAAAAAGATTGGTAAAGTAAAAAAGTATGTTTTACAAGGTTTTAAAAATGTAAAAACAGTTTCTCCCGAATTTTCAAAAATTATACCTTATCCTAAGGAATATCTATGGGAAGCTTCTTCCTTCCTTAAAGATTGTGCTATAATAGTAGAAGTAAGGGATTAGAACTTTATCTTTTTTCTATCTTTCCTATTTCTGGAAGAAGTGAATTAATTTTTCTCTTTTTCTCTATAACAATAAATATAAGGAAGTAAAAAGATATAAAAATTATCCCAGTTAGAAAACCGAAAAGTTCGCTTTTCCAAATTTTAATCCCAAATAAAATCCCAGATATAAGAAAAATAAGAGGAATAAGAAAGTTTAAGCTAATGGCGAAAATAAAATTACTCTCTCTTATCTCCAGGCTTACAATATCACCCACTTTTGCCCCCACATTATTTTTACAAATAATCTCTCTTCCACTTTCACCTATATGGCAAAATCTTGCAAATTCGCAAGATTCACACTCTTCGGGTGTTTCTATAAAAACAATTGCTATATTTTTATCTGTTTTTATTACTTTACCTATTCTCTCCATATTATCTCTTTTTCTTTCTTTTTTCTAAGCGAGGGTGTTCAGCTACAAAAACAGAGGTGTAACTTGGAATATCCTCAGTGATCCAGGAATTGGCTCCAATATTCACATAGTCTCCAATTTTCACGGGACCTAGAATCTTAGCTCCAGCTCCTATAACCACATGATTTCCAATGTCTGGATGCCTTTTATATCCCTTTCTGATCTTTCCATCATCTTCTTTTTCAAAATGGAGGACGCCAAGAGTCACATTCTGGTATATCCTTACCCAATTCCCTATTACTGAAGTTTCTCCAATAACCACTCCTGTTCCATGATCAATAAAGAAATAATCTCCAATTTTTGCTCCCGGGTGGATGTCAATCCCTGTTTCCGAATGAACAACCTCTGAAAGCTCTCTTGCATATCCACTTGCCCCTAAAGAATAAAAGAGATGGGAAACACGATGAATTTCTATTGCAAGAAAACCTGGATAGGACCGAATGATTTCGGTATATGTTCTTGCAGCTGGATCTCCTACATAAGCAGCTTCCACATCCTTTTTTAGCTGCTCTCTCACTCTACCAAAATTATTTAAAACTTCCCAAACAATTTTCTCTACCTCTCTTTCCCTTTCAAAATAAGGCATTATCCCTTCGAAAAATAAATGCGCTAATTCTTTAATTTTTAAAGCAAGCTCATTCTTATTCTCTTCCTTGGTAAGATAACCACAATTCCAGTATTTTGGGAAAAGGAGTTGTTTTATTAAATTTATTTCTTCAAAAGGATAAATTCTGCTTGAGAAATTTTTATTAGGTGAGATAATAAAAGGTTCTTTATCTCTTTTATAAGATCTAAAAAGGGCCTTTATAACCTTATTAACTTTATTATTTACTTCCATATAAAGAAGAAATAGTAATAATTGTGTTTATAAAGCCAATTGTCAAGAGTTATTTTTAAAAGATATTTGGGATTAGAAGTTTAAGGGCGATAATTTTCTCTTTCTATAAATTAAATTCATATTGAACTTTCATAAAAATCTGATGGCTCATAAGCTCAAAATCGCGGTAACTATTATAAAGAGTGGATGAATTTGCTCCAATAAAGAATATCGTAAAAGGAGAAGGTTGATATTTTAACAAAGGCATTATTCTTAAATTCTTTGACTCTCCATTGTAATCAACAGTTAATCTTAAAGAAAAAGCAGATGAGAAAAAGTACTCAATTTTTGTGTATAGAACCGATTCATCGTATACTTCATCAAACCACTTTTCCCGGAAAAGGCGGTATCTTCCGTAAGAACCCTCCATTTGTAAGAAAGGGAAAGGCTTAAGTGTTGTAGATATATAGAAATTTCTCTCATATCCATAGTTAGATTCCCGATGATTAACAGTTCTACTGATAAACAAATTACCATAGAAGTTAAGAGTCTTAATAGGGGAGGTTGAGAACTCAAGTTGGTAAAACCATAATCTATAAAAATCTTGACCAAGGAATCTCTCATCCCAGCCACAATGATAAATGTTAAGTTCGGTTTGTTTCATAAGTGTAATAAATAACTTAGCTATATAATACTTTTCTTCCCTAAAGCCATCAAAATCAAAAGCTTTACCAGTTGAAAATTGAAAATCCACTTGTTCAAAACCAAATTTATTTGGATATATTCTTGGCTGAAACCATATATATCCTTTCTTGAAATCATTTTTTTGAATAAATCCAAGATCGCTTCGGAAAGTAGGAGAGCAAACTTCATATCTTCCGCCACCTCCAAAATTTCGAAAGTATAAGCCTCCACTAAACAATTGAGTATATCCCCTGAACTCTTCTCCATCAAAAGCACCAGTATAATCTCCAAAATTATCTTTATTTATATTTCTACTTAACAATGTATCAGAAGGTTCCTTTGTGTTGGAATAAGCTCCCTGATAGAGAATTATATAGTGATCAAGAAAACGTGAACTCCCCTCTAAATTGTAAACAGTGTTAAATCCTTCCTCTACTCTTCTGTCACTTAAAGAAGCCGCGAGTTTGGTGTTATCGAATATACTCCTCTCTACTTTAAAAATATTTGATATAGAACTTTTTGAGGAAGGAATCTCCTTGCTATAATCTTTAAAAGGAATTATCCAGGGGGTGTTTTCGTCTCTTGCCGAGAGAAAGATGAAATCATTCCCGCCTAAGTTTCCCATTGCTTTTGCAGCATAAAGAGGATTGTTAATACTTCTTGTGTAAATAATTTCAATTTTACTCTCAAGAAGAGATTTCCCCTCATAGAAAAAAGGCCTTTTTTCAGAATAATAAAGGGCAAAAGGATTGTTGGTTTGGAGCTGTGGAGCATCTGCTTCAATTTCCGCGAAATCTGGATTTAAGGCGAGGTCAATATTAATATTGGAAGAAGGAGTATATCTTAGGGAAGCCCCACCTTTATAATTAACTTTATCCTGTTCATATTTTTCTATTCTACTTCCTCTCTGAGCAGAGGAGAGATATGGAAGAAAAGTTAGATTTTTACTTTTCAATAAAATATCTTCACCAATAATCAATATTCCACTCTGAGAGATAAATCCCGGTTTATCCCGAGAAATGGGAGCCCAAGCGTATTTAGCCATACTTTCACGGGGTCTAATTCTGAAAAAATTAATTCTCCATTTCTTTTCTCCCTCTCCCTCAAATTTCAAAGAAGAAAAGGGAATCGCAAACTCTGCTATCCAGAATTTATCAAATATCTTTGTAGAAACATTCCAATCAGCATCGTATGAAAGATCATCACCACCTTCGTCTGTCTTCATAATTGCATCCACCTGGACTCCCATAGGATTTGATAAAACCTCATAAGCATCCTTTAAGTCTCCATAAGGATCTATCAACAATCCAACGAGGTCATCACCATAGCATTTGTCTCGTTGCATTAAATTGGCCCTAAGTCCTCTTATATCATCATAACATTTAAAAGCAACATAAAGATTATCTTCATCACAACCAATTAGGACTTCTGTTTCAACAGGTGGCTTTGCGTTCTCTATAGGGTCAAATTCTGTGAAATTTGTTAATATTTCTGCTTCAAGGTATTCATGTTCATCTATTACCCCATCAATTTTGGGAGGAACCTTTAAATAAGGTAAATTTATTACAAGAACTTCTCCTGAATTCGGACTCCAATTAGTGGAATCCAAAGAAAAAATAAAAAAATATAAATTTAATAAATATATCATATACCCTTTACGTTTTTAGTTAATTTAATTAACTAATAAAAACAAAAATTATAGGTTGTCAAGGGGTAAATTTTACTTTGTTTAATAAGAGAGATTAAAAATAAAAGTAGGATTGAGGCTATTTAAGCAATACCATTTTCCCATAGAATTTGGAACTTCCTCCTATAAACTCATAAAAATAAATACCATTGGGATATTTACTTCCGTCCCACTTATACTTATACTTTCCTGGAGAAAGTTCATTATTAATAATGGTTTCTATTTCTTGACCTTGTATATTATAAATACGCAGAGAAACTTTTCCCCTTTCAAATAAACGAAATTCAATATAGGCTATTTTATTAAAAAGGGTAGAATGCTGAATTTCTAAGGCTACTTTTTCTTTTTCGGGAACACCAAAGTTTTCATTCAAAGTATTATAAACTATTTCTGGGCCGAATGGCTCTAATTTGCCTCCATCTTTTGAAAAAACTGATTCTCCTTCATAAGAAATTGTAATCTCATCTAAAGGCTGGATAGTTTCTGAGAGTTCCAATATAAGTGTTGTAGAGTCGTAAGAAGCAACTTCTATATTGCTTATTGGAATATCACTTATACCATTTCTTGTTAAAAGAAATCCCAAATCGGCACCTTCCGGTTTCTCCATCTTTTTATTGAAAGCCACACAAACTTGAGTTCCATCAAAATTGACCGCTGCAGAATAAAAAATAGGAGGAGACCCAGAAGGAGAATCAGAAAGATCTGTAATTCCGTATCCATATGCAAACAATGGTTCATATAGGCTATCCCCAAAATTAATAGGTATGTCGCTCATTGTTCTTGGCCAGCTATGAGAGAGAAGCCCTATTGGGTTATAGTCTCCAAATAATATATCTGTTATTCCTCGTCCTTCCGTTCCTGGGAGCCAAGCTGCTATAAGGACATCTGTGAATGGAATAATAGGCTCAATTATCAAAGGTCTTCCTGAAATTAAGATACCAATAACAGGGATTCCTGCATTTTTGATATTTCTGATTAAGTTAATTGATGAACTTGGCAAGCTTAAATCATTTCTATCTCCAAAAAATTCAGCGTAAGGCTTTTCGCCTATCACCACAATAGAAACATCCATTGAAGAATCACTTAGAATTCCATCTTTTGAATAAGTAATTTCTGCTTCAGGTGCTGCTTCCTTTAAGGCTTCCAAAATTGTGGTCCCAATCGTAATATCACCACTTCCTCCCTGCCAACTAATTGTCCATCCTCCACATTGATAACCAAGATTATCAGCGTGTTCTCCTGCAACAAAAATGTGAATGTTTTCTTTCGGTAAGGGTAATATTCCATCTTTTTTCTTCAGTAAAACTAAAGATTTACGAACAGCTTCTCTGGCTACCTCCCTATGGGCAATTGTTCCAAGAGAATCTAAAAAGTCTCTGTTTGCATAAGGTCTTTCAAATAAACCCATTTTAAATTTAATCCTTAAAATTCGTTTTACTGCATCGTTAATTCTTTCCTCACTAATATAGCCTTTTTCAACGCAGCTTTTTAGAGTATCATAAAATTTAGCATAATTAAAAGGAACCATTGCCATATCTATTCCAGCATTTATTGCTTTTCTAATTTTCTGCCCATAAGAGCCTCCCAATTGCTCAATTCCATCCCAGTCAGAGATAACAAAACCTTCAAAACCTAATTCTCCTTTTAGTAGAGTGTCTATCAAATAAGCATTCTCATGGCATTTGATTCCATTCCAACTGCTGTAGGAAATCATTATGGAACCGACCTTGTTTTTAATCGCTTCAATATAACCTGGTAAATGGATAGCCCTTAAGGTTTCTTCGTCTATTTCTGCATTTCCTCTATCTTTACCGTCTTTGGTTCCACCATCTGCGATAAAATGCTTAGCACAAGCTAAGATACTACAAGGGCTTGAAAGGGAATCACCTTGAAAACCTCTCACAAGAGCTGCTCCCATCATCTTCACCAATTCGGGAGTTTCTCCAAAACTTTCATAGGTTCTTCCCCAACGTTCGTTTCTTGCAACTGCAATGCAGGGAGCAAACGTCCAATCTAAACCTGTAGCATTTACTTCAATTGCAGTGATTCTACCTATTTTTTCAGCAAGAATAGAATCTCTAGTACAACCTAAGCCAATATTGTGTGGAAATATAACTGCACCATAAACATTGTTGTGTCCATGAACTGCGTCAATCCCATAAATTATCGGAATACCAAGACGGGTGGAGAGAGCTCTCCCTTGGAGAGTATCATACATATCTGCCCATTTCTCCGGAGTGTTTGGAGAAGGAACAGAGCCACCCCCACTTAAAACAGAACCTAAATAGTATTTTTTTATATCGCTTAGAATTGTAGAACTTGATCTCTCTGCTTGAATCATTTGGCCTATTTTTTCTTCTAATGTCATTTGATTTAATAAATCTTCTACTCTTTCTTCAATTGTTGCTGTAGAGTCTAAGTATTTTGGATAACGAGCTAATAAATGGAATATAAGAAAAAAAACAATAAAGATCTTTTTGATAAATGATTTATTTTTGACCATTTTTCTTCCTTTTTAAATCTTCTTTAATAATATAAGAAAATTTTTAAAAGTCAAGCAAAAGATTATCTTATCTTGACATTTTAAAAGATAAACTTATAATTCACTTGAGATTTTTATGATCCCAAGATATAGAGTTGAAGAAATTGAAAAAATCTGGTCCGAAGAAAACAAATTCCGTAAGTGGTTTGAGGTGGAGTTAGCTGTATTATCTGCAAGGGAAGAACTAAATCAAATACCTAAAGGGGTGACTAAATCTCTTTTGAAAATAGAAATATCTCCAGAAAGAATAAGAGAAATTGAAAAAGAAACCCATCATGATGTAGTAGCTTTTATTACCTCTGTTGTAGAAAAAGGAGGGGATGCAGCTCGTTTTTTCCATGAAGGGCTTACATCTTCAGATATTGTGGATACTGCGTTTGCTCTCCAACTTAAAGAATCTTCTTTAATTATAAAAAAAGAATTAGAAAACATTCTAAGAGTTTTAAGAGAGAAAGCCCTACAGTGTAAGGGAATTCCAATAATAGGGAGAACCCATGGAGTCCATGGAGAACCAACCTCTCTGGGTCTTAAGATTCTTTCCTGGTATTCAGAAATGAAAAGAGCAAGGGATCGATTTAATAGAGCTCTTAAAGAAATTAATTACGGGAAAATTTCAGGAGCAATGGGTAATTTTGCTCATCTTGATCCTGAAGTGGAAGAACTTGCTTTAAAAAAATTGAAATTAAAGCCAGAACCAATATCAACTCAAATTGTCCCACGTGATAGATATGCAGAGTATGTTTTTTCACTTGCAACTATTGGCACTACTATAGAGCATATAGCAACCGAAATTCGTCACCTCCAGCGAACAGAAATCAGAGAATTAGAAGAACCTTTTAGAGAAGGGCAAAAGGGTTCTTCAGCTATGCCTCACAAAAGAAATCCAATCCTTTGCGAACGTCTTTCTGGGATGAGTCGCCTTTTGCGTTCATACTTAATAACAGCGATAGAAAACATAAATCTTTGGAATGAAAGGGACATATCTCATTCTTCTACCGAAAGGATATATTTCCCTGATGCTATTACTCTTACGGTATATATGTTAAGAAAACTAATTTTTGTGATAAAAAATTTAAATATATACAAAGAAAACATAGAAAAAAATATCTGGCTAACAAATGGCCTTGTCTTTTCCCAAAAGGTTCTTATTGCTTTGCTTAATAAAGGGTTAAACAGAATGGAAGCTTATAATATTGTCCAAGAACATGCAATGGAAACTTGGAAAAATGGCGGGAGTTTTAAAGAGAGAATAGAAAACGATAAAACAGTTAAAAAATATATAAACAAGAAAGAGTTAGAAACTCTATTTGATCCCAAAGGTTATATAAAAAACGAAGAGAAGATTTTTAAAAGAGTTCTTTCTACCTAAGATTTCTTAAAACCTTCTTAGAGACTTCTTTAAGAGGTTCAAAAACTCCTATCCCTTCTACAGCTACACCTTCACAGGAGAAAACTCCCCGAGGATTCAAAGCTTCTTCTAACTCGCTAATAGAAACAATGTTTGGTAGATCTCTTTTGTTATACTGAATGGCTAAAGGTATTTCTTCAAGCTTTCTATTGTATTCTCTCAGATTATCAATTAGATTTTCCATAGACTCAATGTTATCTTCAAATCTTTCTATTTGAGAATCTGCAACAAATATAATTCCATCCACACCTTTTAAAATTAGCCTTCTGGAAGCGTTATAGTAAACCTGACCTGGAACCGTATAAAGATGAAAATGTACAGAGAATCCTTTGACTTTTCCAAGATCCACAGGCAAAAAATCAAAGAATAGTGTTCTATCCAATTCCGTATCTAAACTCATCAATTTCCCTCTATTTTCAGGATTGACTTTTGAATATATGTGTTTTATGTTCGTGGTCTTCCCGCCCAAACCCGGTCCATAATAAACAATCTTACAGTTTATCTCTTTTGAGGAATAATTTATAAGAGCCATATTCTTTCTCCTTATTCAAAAAGACTATCTATTTCTGTTTCTGCCTCACTAATGAATTCATCATCTACAGTCCCAGCATATTCGCTTTCAAGAGTCTCAAAAATTTTTCCAAACAATTCCGAGAGTTTTTCTGCTGTTTTCTTTACCTTAATACGAACTAAGCCTAAGGTCGTTTCTTTTGTAAAGATCACGGCAAGAATTACCCTATCAGCTATTAACGAAACATAGATACTCTTATGAACACCCTGATGAAAGAGAGTAGAAAAATCGTGTTCTCCTATAAGATCTGCAAGATTAGAAGTAGCAGCAAAATCCGCAGCAGAAAGAGTTGCAAAGGAAGGAACATCAATTGAAGAGACATTTCCGGCAGAAGTAATAAGTTGCCCCGCTTTATCTATAAGTAAAACAGTCACAGCTTTTGTCTCTCTACAGAGTTCTTCTAAACACTCTTTTATAGCTTGAAACTCTTTTTCAAATGATGCTCCTTTTCCATTTGGCATTTAAACTCCTGCCTCCTCTAATTTTTTGAGTTTTTCCCATCTTTTATCAACTTCTCTTTGAATCTCTTCTATTATTCCTCTATTTTCTTCTTTAAATAAATGCCTGAATCTACCTTGTAATTTCAACCATTCCTCAATAGGGACAACTTTCTTAGGTTCTTTTGTTATTCTATGAACTCCATTTTCCACCTCATAAAGAGGCCAAAACTTAGACCTTACTGCAAGATCTGCAATTTTAATCGTATCTTCTTTTGGATAATACCAACCAAGTTGACAAGGGGCAAACACAACAATGAACTTTGGTCCTTTTATAGAAAGAGCCTTCTGGACTTTTTCCATATAATCTTTCCATTCGGAAATAGAAGCCTGAGCTACATATGGGATATTGTGTGCAGCCATAATTTCTGTGATATCTTTTCTCCATTGAATTTTCCCGGGTATTTTCTTTCCATTTGGAGATGTTGTTGTGCTTGCTCCATAAGGGGTTGCCCCTGAACGTTGTATTCCTGTATTCATATAAGCCTCGTTATCATAACAAATATAGAGCATATTGTGTCCTCTTTCCATCGCTCCAGAGAGGGATTGTAACCCTATATCATAGGTTCCACCATCTCCCCCAAAGGCAATGAAATTTATCTCTTTTTTTATTTTCCCTTTTTTCTTTAAAGCCTCATAAGCCCTTTCTACTCCACTAATTGTAGCAGCTACATTCTCAAAGAGTGAATGGATATAAGGAACTTTCCATGCAGTATAAGGGAATATTGTAGAGACAACTTCCATACAACCAGTTGCAAAACCTACAACAGTGTCTTTTCCTGAAACTAAAAGAGCCTGCCTTATTGCTATTGCAGGACCACAACCCGCACATGCACGATGTCCTGATGTAAATAAATCCTCTTGTTTTGAAAGTTCTTTCAAATTAATACCCATTATTCTCTTACTCCTAAATATTTGATTCTTTCTAACTTTTCTCCTTCTTCTATTCTCTTAAGATCATCAAAAACATTTTTAATGTCAATAGGAGTCACTTCTCTTCCTCCCAGACCATAAACATATCCATATACATCGGGTTTTTTATTTTCATCATAAAGAGAAGATCTAACCTCTGTAAAAAGAGGAGCTCCAAAACCACTCATTCCTTCCGCTCTATCCATTATTGCGACGAAACGAGCTTTACTTAAGGTTTTATTAATTTCCTCAACTGGCCAGGGTCTAAAAACTCTAACCTTTACAAGACCAACTTTTTCGCCATTCTCTCTAAGTTCATCCACAACTTCCTTTGCGGTTCCAGCAGTAGAACCCATTAAAACAATAGCTCTCTCTGCATCTTCCATCTTATACTCTTCTACAAAATCATAATTCCTTCCAAACTTTTCTCCAAATTCTTTAAACACTTTTTTTATCACTCCATAAGACTCTCTCATTGCCTCAGCCTCTCCTCTTTTATGTTCAAAATAGTAATCTTGTAAATCAAGGGGGCCCACTGTTATTGGATTTTCTGTATCTAAAAGGAAATAAGGTGTCTTGTTTTCCCCAATAAAACCCTGAACTTCTTTGTCCTCTAAAATTTCAATTCTTTCAAGAGAATGTGATAAAATAAAACCATCAGCAGTTACCATAACTGGCAGAAAAACTCCTTCTGCAATCTTCATTGCTTGGATTACAAGGTCATAAGCTTCTTGAGAATTCTCGGCATAAAATTGGAGCCATCCCGAATCTCTTTCATTCATCGTATCGGAATGATCGCAATGTATATTAATAGGAGCAGATAAAGCTCTATTTATTTCACAGATAACAATTGGGAGTCTTAGACCTGCAGCCACAAAAAGAGCTTCATTCATTAGAGCAAGACCTTGGGAAGAAGTTGCAGTCATAACCCTTGCTCCAGCCGCACAAGCTCCAATACAAGCACTTATAGCTGAATGTTCTGATTCAACAGGAATAAATTCTGTGTGAACGAGTCCATCAGCAACAAATTGAGAAAAAATCTGAACAATTTCCGTTGAAGGAGTTATTGGATAAGCTGCAACAACATCAGGGTTTATCTGTCTCATTGCTTCAGCCATTGCTTCATTTGCAGTCTTGGCTACAACCTTCATTTTTCCTCCTCCACCATTTCTATTGCTTTTATAGGACATTGATTTGCACAAATTCCACAACCCTTACAATAATCTAAATCAATTCCTTTCATTTCCCCATTTTCTACAATAATTGATGAATCTGGACAATAAATCCAACAAATTAAACAATTTGTGCATTTCTCTTTATTTACAACTGGTTTTTTCCCTTCTCTCCAGTCACCTGTTTTGAACTTTTTACTTGAACCAGGCTCCACAATAATAGCACCTATTGGAAGCTCCTTCCAACTCTCTTTTTTTTGCATTTACTCTTCTCCTTTTGTTTCTTCGTAAGCTTTTTTTATTGCTTCCATATTCTTCAGAATGATTTCTTCCTGCTTTCCTCTAAACTTTTCTCTCAGTTTATGTTCAATACTTTTTAACATTTTTTTATAATCTAAAATGTCTGTCACCCTTGCTAAAGCTCCAAGCATTGGAGTGTTTGGTTTGTTTAGCCCTATTGTATCCATTGCAATTTTTGATGCATTAACAGTATAAACTTTGATTTTCGAGCTTATAGAAAGCCTTTCTCTTATTTTTTCAGGAGTTTCTGAGGTGTTTATGATAATAATTCCACCATCCATAAGTCCTTCAAGAATATCCGGAGAATTAAGCAAGCTTGGATCAAGGACTAAAACTATATCGGGATTATTAATCCCACTATGGAGTCTAATTGGCTTTTTACTTAAACGATTAAAAGCTCTAACAGGAGCCCCTGTTCTTTCAGGTCCATATTCCGGAAAAGCCTGAATATACATTCCTGTGTCAATTGCAGCTTCCCCAAAGAGTAACGCAGCAGTTTTTGCCCCCTGTCCTCCTCTCCCATGCCACCTAATCTCAACCAATTCCTTACCCATTTTTTCTCCTTTCTTACAAAAAATCTATACAGGATTTCCCTAAAGTCAAGGGTTTTCTTCTTAATTATTTAGTAAGGAATTAACTTTTTTTACTTTCTCCCTTGTGTTTTCCTGAAAAGCTCTTAACATTGCAACGTTTTTTACACCAATTCTTATAAGAGTATTAATGTTTTCAAGATTTATTCCACCGATTGCAACAACAGGGATATTAACTTTTTCTATCACCTTCTTAACCACTGAAAGTCCAATAGGTAAATAATTTTTAGTTGGGGTAGAAAAGACAGGTCCTATCCCAATATAGGAAGCTCCCTCTTTTTCCGCTTGAAGAGCTTCTTCTAAAGAATGAGTGGAGATCCCAATTATGAAGTGAGATGGAGTTATTTCTCTTGCGCGGGTAATAGGAATATCGTCCTGTCCAAGATGGACTCCATCAGCTTTAGACAAAAGAGCAATATCAATAAAATCATTAACAATAAATAAAGAATTATACTTTCTAGTTATTTTTCTTATCTCTTCCGCAATAGTAAGCATATTTTTCCTTGAGGATTCTTTATCCCTATATTGAACAATTCTAACGCCACCCTCGCAAGCCTCTTGGGCTACTTTAAGATGGTTTCCACTTGTTATAACATAGGCACCAAAATTAAAATTCACTTCTACCATTCAATTTTTTTAGAATTTCTTTTGCTAATTTTTCCCCCGAAAGGAGCATTCCTCCAAAAATAGGTCCCATTCTTGGAGCTCCCTTTACCGCATTTGCAGCCATCCCTGCTACAAATAACCCTGGGAAAACCTCAGAAGTATTTTCTACAGTCATCTCTTCTCCTTTTAGAGCCCACATAGACATTTCTCCAACAACTTTTCCAGTTCTTGTTTTTAATCTCACATTCATTTTTTGTGAAACAAGAGAACAAACCTCTGCTGGATGTCCTGTTCCATCCACAACAAACTTAGCTCTTATTGCTAAAGGATCTACATGTAAATTCAAATTTTCTACTGGTGACCATTGTAAAACAAGACCATTAACTCTTTTTCTTTTCTTTTCTTCTTTGAAGAGAACATCCACCACCTTAATTAAATTAAATATTTTTACTCCACTTTTAACACACTTTGAGATTAATGTGGAAGCTAGTTCAATACTATCTACAAGATAATAACCTTTTCCTTTCTCTTTATATTTTATTTCGAATTTATCTAAAAGATGCAATGCCTTTTCTTGGAACACCACTTCATTAAACATCATTCCTCCTCCCCAAATCCCTCCTCCTGGAGCAAGTTTAGATTCAAAGATAGCTGCTTTAACACCATTTTCTCCAAAAATTATTCCTGCTGTTAGATTAGAAGGACCAGCTCCCACAAGCGCTACATCTAATTCTAAGGCTCCAAGAAATTTATTAAAAAAACTATCAATAATTCCTTTTGATATCTCTAGATCATCAAGTTTCATTTAACCTCCCTTTTTTCATATTAAAGAAAAATATTAATTTTGTCAAGCTTAACTTAAAAATTTTAAACTTGACAAGAAAAGTAAAAAGGTTATTATTTTTATATTTAAGAGGGAGGGCAAAAAGATGAAACACAAAATTAAAAAAGTTGTCCTTGCATATTCTGGAGGATTGGATACTTCTGTGATTTTACATTGGATTAAAAAAAATTATGGATGTAAGGTTATAACTTTCACTGCAGATCTTGGACAGGAGGAGGATTTAAAAGGAATTAAAGAAAAAGCTCTTGCTTCTGGAGCTGATAAGGCTTATGTTGTGGATCTAAAAGAGGAATTTGTTAAGGAGTATGTCTTTCCTGTTCTTAAATCTGGAGCAATGTATGAAGGGAAATACCTTTTAGGGACATCTTTCGCAAGACCAATAGCTGCCAAAAAACAAGTTGAAATTGCAGAAAAAGAAAAAGCGGATGCGGTCGCTCATGGGTGCACAGGAAAGGGAAACGATCAGGTTCGGTTTGAGTTGACCTATAAGGCCTTAAATCCAAAACTAAAGATAATAGCCCCTTGGAGAGAATGGGATCTAAAATCAAGAGAAGACGAAATTGAGTATGCAAAAGCTCACGGAATACCTGTAACAAGCACAAAAGAAAAAATTTATAGCACGGATACAAACCTTTGGCATAGAAGTATTGAAGGCGGAATTCTTGAAGATCCTTGGCAGAGTTTTCCAGAAGATGCTTACTCTTATACTACTCCACCTGAAAAGGCTTCTGATGAACCAGGTTTTGTGGAAATAGAATTTAGGAAAGGAATACCTATAGCGGTGGATGGGAAGAAACTTTCTCCTGTAAATTTAATTCTTTATCTCAATAAATTGGGGAAAAAACATGGAATAGGAATGGTAGATATAGTTGAGGATCGCCTAGTAGGAATAAAATCAAGAGGAGTTTATGAAACTCCTGGAGGAACAATCCTTTATGAAGCACATAGACAGCTTGAGAGTTTAGTTCTGGAGGCTAATACATTACATTTTAAGATGGAGGTGGCTAATCTCTACGCTCGGTTGGTTTATTACGGATTGTGGTTTTCAGAATTGAAAGAAGCTTTAGATGCCTTTATAGATAAAACTCAAGATAAGGTCACAGGCGTTGTCCGATTAAAACTTTATAAAGGTAATATAATTACCCTGGGTAGAAAATCTCCATACTCAATCTATAGAAAAGACTTTGCTACTTTTGGAGAAGACAAAATTTATAACCAAAAAGATGCTGAAGGGTTTATTAATTTATTTGGATTACAATTGACAATTAAAGGATTAAATAGATTAAAAGAAAAAACAAATCTTAGATGAAAAATGGGAAAAGGGAAAATTTGGAAAGGGCGTTTTTCTAAAGAAACCGCCCGAGAAATGGAGAAGTTTAGTCATTCTATAGATTTTGATAGAATTCTCTACGAAGAAGACATTGCTGTCAATAGAGCCTGGGCTAAAAGCTTAAAGAAAATAGGAATTTTAAATAAAGAGGAACTCAAGAAAATCCTTACCGGGCTAGAGAAAATTAAGGAAGAATTTAAAGAAGGAAGTTTCAAGATTTCTGAAGAGGACGAAGATATTCATTCCGCAATAGAAAGAAGGCTAACTGAGCTTATAGGAGAAACCGGAAAGAAGATTCATACTGGACGGAGTAGGAACGATCAGGTTATAACAGACCTCTTTCTTTATTTAAAGAAAAAAGGTGGGGATATAATCAAAAAAATTCTGAAACTTCAGATAGTCATCATTGAGAAAGCAAAAGAGGAGTTAGATTTGATAATCCCTGGTTACACTCATCTCCAGCAAGCTCAGCCAATTCTTTTCTCCCATTATTTATTATCTCTATTCTGGGTTATAGAAAGAGATAAAAATCTCTTGCTTTTGTGTCTAAAAAATTGTGATATAATGCCGTTAGGTTCTGGAGCTTTGGGAGGAAGTGGTTTTAAAATTGAAAGAAAGTCTCTCGCTCAGGATTTGGGTTTTAAAGAAATTAGTTGGAATAGCCTTGATATTACATCTCATAGGGATATACCAATTTCTTTCGCTTTTGGTCTTACAATGATTGCATTACATCTGGGTCGTTACGCTTCAGATTTTATAAATTGGGCAACGAGTGAATTTGGATTCGTTGAAATAGACGAGGAATATGCAACTGGTAGCAGTATTATGCCTCAAAAGAGGAATCCTGATGGGTTAGAGCTTATAAGAGGTAAGTCAGCTTCTGCTATTGGACACCTTACCGCTCTTTTTTCTCTTTGTCATGGTCTCCCCCATGGATACAATAGAGACCTCCAGGAGGATAAAAAACACCTCTTCCAGATTATTGAGATAGTAGATGGATCTCTTGATATATTCACAGGGATTCTAAAAACTCTGATTCTTAATTCCGATAGGATAAAAAAAGCTCTTTTACCAGATTTACTTGCCACAGAGATTGCAGATTATCTAACGATTAAAGGAGTGCCTTTCAGGGAAGCTCATGAAATTACAGGAGAAATCCTAAAATGGTCAAACAAAAATAATCTTTCTATAAAAGAAATCCCCTTAGATAAACTTAAAGAATTTTCTCCATTTTTTGAGAAGGATATATATAAATGGCTTGATTTTGAAAGAGCTATTCAGCGTAGAAGTATAAAAGGAGGAACAGCTAAGAGTTCGGTAAAAGAACAAATAAAGCAAGCAGAAAAAATCATAAGAAGCTCTCACATAAATTTATGAAATGTGGTTGACAAATAACTTTTGTTTTTAATATTTAAATATGTCTAAAAATAAAACCCGCCGGATAGAGTTTATTAAAAAGATTCTGGAAGAAGAAAAAATACACACACAAATTGAACTTAAAGAAAAACTAAAACAAAGGGGAATAAAAACTTCTCAATCAACACTTTCAAGGGATCTCAAAGAACTTGGATATATTAGGGCTCCAATCGGAGATGGTTCTTACAGACTTATAAAGATAGAAGAAAGTGGGGAGGAGAGGCTTGACTTGCTTTTTAAACTTGGTCTTGTTGAGATCACCCCTGTAAACAATATTATTGTAATTAAGACAAAATCTGGTAATGCCCCAGCTGTATGCACAGCTTTAGATAAGGCAAGAATTGAAGGAATTGTAGGAACTATAGCGGGAGATGACACAATTTTTGCTGTTGTAAAAAACAAAAATTTTACCAATCGGATTGTAAAAGAGCTTAGAAAATATATAGAATAATTATTCTGTCTTAGAAAACCTTATTTGATTCCTACCGCTTTTTTTCGCTCTATAAAGGGCTTTATCTGCAAAACTTAAAACCTTATAAAGATCTTGTTTTATCTCTTCTCTTTGTGAAATACCAATAGATACTGTCACTTTTATCTCCTTATTTCCTATTTTTATTTTAGATTTTTGAATTGCTCTTCGTGCAGCTTCCATAATTGCCTTTACCTTTTTCAGAGTGTTTTGGGGGAATAACACCACGAATTCTTCTCCTCCATAACGGCAAACAACACCTCCTCCGACTTCGTTTCTTAAGATTCTAATTGTGTGAATTAGGACCTGGTCTCCTATTCTATGCCCATATTTATCATTAATATCTTTGAATCGGTCAACATCAACAATTGCGATTACAAAAGGGGGAGAGGTATCAATTTTTGTTTGTTCTTTAAGGATTTGCTCACAATAACTTCGGTTATACACCAAAAGCAGAGGATCATAAAAAGAGCGATGTTCTAATCTTGCCACCCAATGAATAAAAATTCCAATTAAGAAGAAAAAAGGAGCTACAGTGAATATATAAGAGTTTAGAAGAAATGTATTTACTTCTAACCTATTGAGATACCATCCTCCTCCCAAAAGTAATCCCATGCCTCCAAAAATTCCTCCTAAAAAGAACTGGTGTTTTAACATTAGGAGAGAAAAAACTAAATTGAGAAGCGTAATTAAGCCTGGGATAAAGTTTACCCAAAATATAATGTCATATTTCCCTTCGAATATATAAAGAATTTTGTGAGATTTCTCCAAAAAAAGAGAAAGAAGAAATAATTCAAGAATAACAGCAGTGATTGTGATTCTCTTTGCCAAACGATATTTTAAAAATGTTGGGGTTAAAGTGCTTATAAAAATTCCGAAAAGGGCTAATAAATAAAGTCCTGAAATGAAAAATTGGGAGTCCTTAAAAGAAAAAAGGCCTAGCCCTGAAAAAGAAAAGGCTAAAACAGAGATACCTGTAAGATGAGAGCAGAGAAACACTTTTGAATTGTGAAATCTTGGATAAGAAAAATAACCAATAGAAAGAACCCCTATCCCTTCTAAAATCCCAATATAAAAAAATATCCTTCCTAAATTCTCTGGATTTAAATTTTTTGGAAGAAAGTTAGAGAACCAGAGCCCAAAGAATAAAAACATCAAACTGAGGAAAAATAAACTAAAACCCCATCTCCCCTCATATTTAATGTTTCTCTCTTTTCGTTTTTTATGCATAAAAAAAACATAGAGTCAAAAGATAAAATAGTCAAGACTATTTTATAGAATAGGAGAAATTTTGGTTAGTTTTTTAGTAAGATTTATAAAAATTAAATTTATTTTAATTCTTCTAATTCTTTTTTCAACTCTTCTAATTCTTCAGAAAGTCGTAAGATTTTTTCATTCAAGATTTCTTTTAAATCTTCTTTATTTTCTTCAATAAGTTCTTTTGGAATAATTTTTTCTATTTTTAAATCTAAAGGAATCTCCAACCTTTTCTCTTTCTCTTCTCCAAGTTTTACAGGAACTTCCATTCTTTTTTCTCCTCTTATAATAGTAAGAACAACTGTATTTCCAGGCTCTTCAATGAGGATTAATTCTTTAAGTCTTTCTATATTAGATATATTATTACCATTAAGGGCCAGGATAATATCTCCTTCCTTTATACCAACCGAAGCTGCTGGAGACCCTTTTATTACTTCCTTCACAATTACTCCCATTCTGTCTAAGGGAACATTCTTTTCTATTTTAACCCCAAGCCATGCTTTTTTTACAACCCCTGTTTTCTTTATTTGTTCAACCGTATTTAAAATATAATTAACTTTAATTACCTCTGCAAAATTATTGCTGGTTCTTAGAGAATATAGAAGAGAAATTGGAGAATGAACTTTCCCTCCTAAGATGCCCAAAAGTTTGCCTTCAGAATCAAAAACTCCAGACCCATTATTGCCCGGAGAGAGGGGAACGGACACGTTAAAAGAAATTCCTTCTGGGCTCTGAAGGAAACCCATACCAATCATTCCCAAACATCCAAATGAGTTTCCATAAATATAACAGAGTTGCCCTTTATTTATTTTTGTTTGAAAGGAGGGGGGAGAGAAATCTTTTTCCGTTTTTATTAAGTGAATTCCTGTGCTTGGATCTCTTCCAATAACTTCCCCTTTTGTTATATTTCCAAATCTATCTTCTATACTTACTTTCTCTCCCACTTCAATGAAACCTACAGTTACAATGTGATTCTTTCCTACCACTGTTCCGGTCATAGAAAGTTCACTCTTTTCGACTCCAATAGAAACGACAAAAGAAGAAATACTGTTCTCAAGTTGCATCACTTCTTTTTCTATTTGAGAAAGATAAGAAGAAAGCAAAATAAATAAGGAAATCATTTAACCTTAAAAACTCCCTCCAGAATAATTTGTGAGAAGAAAATTACCTTCTTTTTCATAATAAACTTCTACATATGGATTTTTTTCTTCTCTAATAATATAATAATTTTTATATTCCTCTCTCACTTCTTCGGAGATATATCTTTCCTCATTTTTAAGGAACGGTAAAAGAGAGATAGCCAGTAAGCTTAAAAAAGAAAAACTCAAAGCAACTTTTCTAAGTCTGTATAGATTTCTTCTTGGAAATCTCACAATTCGTTTAAGAATTTCATCAGAAGGCTTTGGAATTTCAATACTACGAATGCTATATCTTATACTTTGATAACTGTGGAGTAGTTTATTACATTCATCACATTTCTTAATGTGATTCTCTACTTTAGTTATATCAATTCTCTCTAACTCTGCATCAATATAAGCTGAGATTAACTCTTTAATAGATTCACAACTCATTTGCCCTCCAAAAAGTTTTTTAATTCTTCTCTTGCCCTATTTAAGCGTGATTTTACAGTACCCTTTTCAATTCCTAAAATCTCTGCAATTTCTTTATACTCTAATTGGTTTATTTCTCTTAAAACAAGGACCTCCTTTAATTTTGGAGATAATTTTCTTATTCCCTTCTCAATATCAAGCCGTAATTCAATATCTTTTTTCCTCTCCTTTAATTTTAGAAAATCCAAGCTTATTTTATTTTTCTTTTTTCTCCAATGATCATAAACTGTGTTTCTCGCAATCGTAAGTAAATAATTTTTCCAATTTTTTACATCCGTATTCTGAGCCTTTATCACTTTTATAAAAGTATCTTGCAATAGATCTTCGGCTTCCGCTCGATTTTGAACCATCCCATATATATATTTATAAATATACTCATTATAATCCAAAAATATCTGTTCTATATTTATGTTATCCATCTTTAAAGACGTTAGGGTTTTGTTATATGTTCCATTTCTTCTATAAAATCTTCATAAGAAGCTCAGAATATTCCTTTCCAAGATTTTCCCAAGAGTATTTTAAGTAATTAGAAGTAGGTTTAAATTTACTCAAATTCTTAAGAACCTCAACAATAGAGGTTGCAATACTAAGAGGTGTTGGCTCACAAATTACACCAGAAGAGCCTATTAAATCTTTTATTTCTTCATTTCTGGTTATTGCAATAATTGGCTGTCCAGCCGCAATATATTGGTATAGTTTTGAAGGAATTAGCCAAGAATCTTCTTTCCCTCCTCCTATTAAAATGAGTATATCTGAATTTCTTAGTTCATAAAAAGCCCTTTTGTAAGGCAAGTATCCTTTGGAAATAAGGCTTAAGCCAATTTCTCTTGCCCTTTTTACTAAACCCTCTCTCATAGAGGGTCCTATATATTTAAAAGCAATTCTTTCTTTCAATTCAGGGTTTAAGGCAAATAGCTCCTCAAATCCCTCAAAAACAATTTCCGGATTAAAGATATCACTAAATGAACCCATATAAGTAAAAATGAGTTTCTCTTTTTTTTTCTTTTTAGTTGTAAATGGATAGTTCTTATCAAAGCCGTTTCTTATTAAGTGAATTTTATTTTTAGCCTCAGGATACTCTGAAATTAGAATTTTTCGGATTCCATCTGTTACAGTGATAATAAGAGAGGCTTTTTGAATGCAATATTTTTCTATTCTCTTTGCAAGGGCTTCTTCCCACTTAAACAGATATTCTCCAAGGTAACTTCCTACCCATAAGTCCCTATAATCAATTACACAAGGAGTATTTTTAACAAAAAAAAGCAATAACATTAGGGAAAAAGGAGGACAGGAGATTACTATAACATTTGTTTTTTTTATCTTTTTTAAAAGAAAAGGCAACCACAAAACTTTATTATCTGGGAAAGATAGATAATCTCTTTTCCCACTCCCAGACTTAAGTATTTTGCTTGGTAAAATGTGAAATGGATCTAAGGAAGGGGTTCTTATAATGTTTAAGTTTTTTGTATTAAAGCTTTCTTCATCCTTTGGGTAATTTCTTGGAGGATAAGGTGTATAAATATCTACTTCCCACCCAAGTTCTTTTAAAACTTTCGGGATATTATATACTCTTCCTATTCCCCCCATTCCCATCGGGGGAAAGTAATAAGTGATCCACGAAACTCTTCGCTTTACTTTACAACTCCTATTCTATTTTTTTACTCCATAAAATCTTCCGGAGTAACTTTACCTTTCTCTCCTATAACTTTCGCTAATTCTAAGAAGGGTTTAAATAATTCTATTGGAAGAGGGAATATGGTTGTAGAGTTGTTTTCTGTAGCAATTTCTCTTAAGGTCTGTAAATACCTAAGTTGTATTGTAATTGGGGATTGTTCCATTAATTTTGCTGCCGAGACAAGTTTTTCTGCAGCTTGATATTCACCCATTGCGTTTATTATCTTTGCCCTTCTATCTCTTTCTGATTCAGCCTGACGAGCCATTGCTCTTTGCATTTCCTGAGGAAGGTCTACGTGCTTTATCTCCACGGTTGTAACTTTTATCCCCCAAGGATCAGTCTCTTTGTCAATAACGGTTTGGAGTTCTTTATTTAGTTTTTCTCTTTGGGACAAAAGTTCATCCAATTCGGCGCTTCCAACCACACTTCTTAAAGTTGTTTGAGAAATTTGTGAAGTTGCAAATTTGTAATCCTCCACCTCAATTATAGCTTTTTCTGGCTCCATAACTCTGAAATAAACCACAGCATTAACTTTAACGGAGACGTTGTCCTTAGTAATCACATCTTGTGCCGGAACATCTAAGGTCACAACTCGTAGGCTTACTCTAATGATTTTCTCGAAAAATGGGATTATAAGAACAAGCCCCGGACCTCTAACTCCAACGAACCTTCCAAGACGAAAAGTAACAGCTCTCTCATATTCCTGAAGGATGTTTATTGCATTCGCGAGAAGAATTAGAAGAACAACAAATATTGCTATAATAACACCAATTGGCATTTATACCTCCTTTTTTTTGACTTTTAGGGTAAGACCTTTCACTTCTATAACCTCTACTAAACTTCCTTTCTTTATTTTCTCTTCTGCAACAGCATTCCAATATTCTCCCCTTATAAAAACTTTCCCTTCTTCTTGGGTTATGTCACTTAAAGCTTTTCCTATTCCTCCAATAAGTCCTTCTTTTCCTGTTGTTGGTTTCTTCCTCATTACCTTAGCAACCGCTCCCAGAGCGAAAAGAAGAAATAAAGCTGTTGTTCCAACAACCGCAAAGATTATTGGTTTTGAGATCTGAAGAAAATTTGCTTCTGATTTTATTAACATCATTGATCCTAATGACATTGAAACTATACCTCCTATTGTTAAAGGTCCATACGTTGGGGTTAAAACCTCCATTACAAACATGGCAATTCCAAGGATTATAAGAGCAACACCCGCATAATTTATTGGAAGAGTTTGAAAAGAATAAAAAGCAAGAATAAGACAAAGAGCTCCTAAAAGTCCCGGAAATATACCTCCAGGACTCCTTATTTCAAAAATAAGTCCATATAAACCAACGATGAATAGAATATAAGCAACATTTGGATTTGAAATTATTTTTAAGAATTCTTCTCTTGGGCTCATCGGAACGTTTTTCTTCTCTGCATTTTTTGTGTTTAATTTTTTTGTTCCCATAGGTAAACTTACCTCTTTGCCATGGATTTTCTCTAATAATTCATCTACCGTTGGAACTACAAGATCAATTATTTTTAGTCTTAAGGCTTCTTCTGCGGTAACAGAAGCGGATTCTCTTACGGCTTTCTCTGCCCATCTTGCATTTCTATTTCTCTTCTCTGCTATTGAGCGAATATAAGCTGCTGCATCTTCTCGTGCTTTTTTTATCATTGTTTCTTCTGTTTTCCCTTCTCTATCCTCCCTTCCAGGAGAAATAGCTACAGGATGAGCGGCTCCTATATTTGTTCCTGGAGTCATCGCTGCTATATGGGCAGCAAGAGTAATGAAGACTCCAGCTGAAGCATCTCTTGCCCCTGAGGGATGCACGTAAACCACAATTGGAATTTTGGAATTTAACTCATCTTTGACTATTTCTCTCATGGCTTCATCTAAACCACCCGGGGTATCAAGTAAAAGGATAAGAGCCTCTGCTTCTTCTTTCTCCGAAAGTTCTATTACCCTATGAACATAACTTGCTGTGGCCGGACCAATAACCCCTTCCACCTTTCCTAAAATGACAAAGCTTCCCAACAACCATAAGATCAAGTTCATACTTTTATAATACCAAAACAAAATATTAAGTCAAGTCTTCTTAAAAACAGTTTATATTTTCATTTAAAAAAATTTAATAATAATTAACAGTATCAATAAAAGCTTTAATATTTTCCGAAGAAACACCGGGAGGCATACCACCACCACAGGAAAGAATCACTCTTTTCTTATCTTGAAGTGAATCTATTAATTCTATAACAGCATTTTTTACATCACAAGGAGTTCCTTTTGCAAGAACATCCCTTGGAGGAATATTCCCAAGCATTACTACTTGGTTACTTGTTTGGTTTTTCAACTCGTTAATGTCTGTATCAAAACCCATATTGAAAAGATTAACCCCCAACTCGGGCAAGAATTTAATTGAAGCCTTACAAGAGGCATCATTATGAAGGAATTTCACCTTTGCTTCAATATCATATAATTCTTTAAAGTAAGGTAACCCGAAAGTTTTAAAATCTTCTTCCCCCATAAAACCTATAATATCGTCCAAAATGAATATCCCTTCAATTGTCGGAAAAGTCTCCTTTTGAATGTAATGCCATTTCTTTAAGAAATCTGTCACTTTTCTCAGCAAAGAATGAGCTTTCTCAGGCTCTGTTTTTATAAGGATTAAAAACTCCGTAATTCCCATTAGGAAGCTTGCTATATTCAAAGGGCCTCTTGAAACAGAAAATTTTATCTTATGACCCTCTTTCTCTATCTTCGTTTGGAAAAGTTTTAAACGATTTAGTATAAAGGGAAGAAATCCATCTTCCTTTGGATCAGGTATTTCTAAATCTTCAATTTCAGAAGAAGAAAGAATAATTTTTTTAGGATTTGGAAAAGCATTTTCAGGAAAAGAGCATTTTGCTCCAAAAGCCGAGGGTTCACTACACATTCCATATTCTGCCCAAAAACCAGGAAAAAAAATCACAGAGGGGAAATCATTTATTGCCTTCATATTCGCTTTAAACCAGAGTTCAGGCGAAGAGTAATAATCAAGGATAGAGATTCCATACCAATTTGGCAACCAAGGACTATCTATTATAAATCCAATAGGTAAAGGCCTTATCTCTTCTCCTTCTATAACCCTTAATAATATTTCCCACTGCTTATCAGTCATCCTTAACCAAAATAAAAATCATAAGATAAATGTCAAGAGGTAAATTTTTCTTTATTAAAGAACTCCTAAACCCTTGACAATTAATCTCTATACCTAATCCCTATTCCAAATTTAATAGAATTTATCAAAATTAAAAATTTTATTATTTAAAAATTCGATAAAAATTCTTATAATTCAATATTTTTTAAATATTAAATAAAAAACTTGGCAAATACAACTTGTTATTTATGCTACATCAATACTTCTTGGAGGTTATCTTTAAGATGTTCAATTTTTAACATTCATCTCTGAATTTTCTGTGAAGTAGGATTTTTTTGATGTTTAAGAAATGGGCTCCAGAAATTGTTCATTTTGGGAGGGGGTTTTGTTTAATAAGGGGGTAAAAAGTGATTTTAGGCTTAAAAAATTGACATGGAAAAACACTGGAGCTTTTTAGGAATATAACCAATGTTGGTTTGCCTCTAAGTGAATAAGTGTTGTGTATTTAATCTCTCTAAGTGGGTATAAGGTTATTTTAATTAAAAACAAAAGGAGGGAAAAATGAAAAAAGAAGAAAAAGAGAAAGTTATGACCCCAAGGTAAGAGTTTATTATGAAGAAGTTTAGACAGTTGGATTCTAAATTGCGAATGAGATGGGATCACAAGTTAAAAGCATCTGCTTTTATCTCTAGGAAAATTGCCGAGCCTTTTGAAGGAAAGCCCGAACGAATGATTATAGGAGCAGCCCTTGAATTCCTTGATGAAAACAAATCGCTCTTAAGAATGAAAGATCCCAAAGAAGAGCTCAAGCTTATAAAAAAGGTGAGAGACTCTAAAGGAAATACCTGCGTTGTTATGCAACAGATGCATAATGGAATACCAGTAGAAGGAGGCATAGCTCGAGTCCAATTTGATCCTAACCGTGCAATCAATTTACTTACCAATAAGTATCAGCCTGAGATTGAGATAGATACCAAACCCAAGATCGAAGTTGAAGATGCAATTCAAATTGCTCTAAAAGATGCTAAGGATGGGAAGCCCGAAGAAGGGTACTCTCCAAAACTTTGTATTTATCAACGAAAAGATAAAACTTATCTCGCTTATAATGTTCATATTGATGACTTAGAGCATGAAAGAGAGCTTCACTACTATATAGATACTCACAATGGTAAAATTATCCATAAAAATGCGTTGAGAAACATTGGAAGTGGGGTCGGTGTATATTCAGGAAGTGGTTCTCTAAGTACTGTTCTAGATGGGACTATCTATAAGTTAATTCACAATATCCGAATGTCTTCTGGAGGACCAGAAATAAGAACTTGTGATTTAGACGGCACCACTAATAATTGCAGTGATGCCAATATCAGCGAAGACAGTGACAATAACTGGAATTAATAGCACAACAACCCCAAGGAAAGACAATCAAGAAGCAGAAGTTGATATTCATCGGTATTTTGGAGAAATTGTAGATTATTACAGAACCAGGTTTGGGTGGAATAGTTTTGACGGTGGAGGAGCGACCATTTATGCAGGAGCACACAGAGGCACTGACTAAAATAATGTCTTTTATTCTCCATCTCAAAAAAATTTTACTTTGGTGATGGAAATAATGTTCTCTTTAGTTACCTTACAACAAGGGATGTAGTGGCCCACGAATTCACCCATGCGGTTACTGACCATACTTCAAATCTTGGGTATCCTGATGACCAACCATCTATTCCGGGAGATTGTCTAAGAAGAATGAACAATCCTTTGGATCCTGCTCTTGGTGCAAATTTCAGAATTCCAAACCATGTTGCTGCAGCTTTTAGATACTATGAGTATTGGTTATAAGGACACAACCTGTAATCTTGACGGAACAATAAAAGAAGGAGCCCCTCATGTAAACTGTGGTCCGGTTATTTATGCCGCATATTTTATGTTAATGGGCGGCATCCATCCAAACAGTGGTATTTCTGTAACTGGTATCGGTTACACCAAAACATAGGAGATATTCTGGCACATTCAGTCTATCGGATTACTTGGAAACTCTAACGCCCCATTTCTTGAATGCCGTGAGGCAGCTCTAAATGCAGTAAATGCTCTTTTTAAGACAGATCCAAACTATCTCCTAATTTTAGATTCTGTAAAAAATGCATTTACGGCTGTGGGTATTGGACCGGATATCTATGTGCGGGATAGTTTGACAGATGTTGGAACGATCCCTTCAATTGGTCATCTTTGGATGAGTCCTGATATTATAACTCGCACGGGAAAGGTCACTAATCCTCCTTTAACTTTAGGAGATATGAATGATGAGAATCTCTCAGAGAATGTGGAGTTGGGATAAGATAATTATATTTATGTGCGTCTTCAGAATAGAGGAGCAGTCCCAGGTGATGTAAAAGTGAGTGTTTATTGGGCAGAACCAAGCACTTTTGCAAATCCTTCTTCTTGGCATTTAGTAAGAACAAAAATGGTTTATAACGTTCAGCCTGGTTCTGTTTCTTTTGGAGAGATTATCTGGCCCGAAGATGCTCTTCCACCTCTTGGACATTTTTGCCCGGTTTGTGAACGCGATCATCCAATAGATCCTGCTCCTGACAAAACCTTAATTACCTCAGGCACTCTTTATAGTAAATTCATTTCGGAAAGCAATAACTTTGCCTGGAAGAATATCAATGTTGTTGATGTCCTACCAGAAGGGTTAATAGATATGGAATTTTTTATTGGAGGTAATGCCAACGAATATTCAGAAGTGAGATTTGAACTAGAAAAACTCCCTAAAGATACTGAAGTATATGTTAGAATTCTTCGCCGTCTTGCCGAAGGAGCAGAATTAATTGAAATGCAATTTGAAAAAGTGAATACTCGATATTCTTACTACAAACTAACTCCTGGAAGAGTTTGTTATATGAGAGGGATACCTTTTCAGAATCAAGATAAGTCAGAAATAGTTCTTTACCTGAAAATACCTTCAAAATCTAAAGAGGTTCATAAAAAAGGATGCAAATGGATAAACAAAATGTCTAAAGCCAATATGGTGGGGTTCCCCACTCTTTCCCATGCGCATATGTTGGATACGATAATTGTGATTTCTGTTTAGGTAGCTCCACAAGATAAGTTAAAAATTGGGGGCAGGGCTTCTTTGAATTTTTGGTTTTTAAATTGAATTAAAGAAAAGGGTACTTTCTCTATTAAGTAGGTTTAAGGCTAGAAATGGTAAAATTTGATAAACTTCAAAAAAGAAGACTTGATCCCAAATGTTTTTTCCATAAACCTTCAATTCCACTTACGGTTTTATCTATTGTAAAATTCTCTCTCACTCTTTTAAATCCTTCCTCTCCAAATTTCCTCCGTTTTTTATCATCTTTAAGAAGCATTTCAATTCTTTTAGCTAACTCCGAAGGATTTCCCGGTTCTACAACAAAGCCTGTTTTTCCATCTAAAACTACTTCTCCACAACTTCCTGCACTTGTAGTAACGATAGGAAGTTGAGAGGCCATTGCTTCTAGAATAGCAATGGGTAATCCTTCGTAAAAAGAAGAAAGGACAAAAACATCCATTACTTGAAGGATTTCAGGAACGTCACTTCGTTCTCCTAAAAATATAGCTTTAATTTTTAAATCTTTAGCCATTTCTTTAAGCCAAAATTCATCCTTTCCGCTACCGACAATAAGCAGTTGAGAATTTATTTTCTCTTGGACTACTCTAAATGCTTCTAACAAAATCTTTATTCCTTTAGTCGGTTCCTCTAATCTGCTAATAGTCCCTACAACTTTAGAATCAGGGTTTAACCCCAGTTCTTTAATCTTCTTCTCTCTATTAATTTTCCGGGAAAAGAATTTTATGTCAACTCCGTTATTGATGGTTGTAATAAATTCTTTTCTGATACCAATAACTTTGATTAAAAATTCTGTAACAGCATTAGAACAAGAATATAAACCGCAACTTAAAGGAGCTGTTATTCTCTCAATGACTTTCTGAATTAGGCTTACCCTTCCTGGAACTCCTTGAACAGAAGAAATGTTTGGAATTCCTAAGAGAAAACAGAAAATCCTTGTTGGGATATAAGCTCTATAAAGAAACGCAATTACTAGATCAGGCCGGAATTCTAATAAATAAAAAAAATATCTCCACAGAACTCTTAAGTCAAACTTACCTTTTCCAAAAAGAGATATACATTTAATCTTTTCTTTTTTTAATTCTTCTACCATAGGCCCCCATCCTTTAAAAGCAAGAACCTTAATTTCATAACCTCTATCTCTTAAAATTGGAGAAATTCTTGCGATCATCTTTTCTGTTCCGCCAAAGGTATAGCCCACAGTAACAAAAAGTATATTTTTAATTTTTTTTCTTAAAAAGACTCCCATCCAAATTCCTCAGAAAAATTTCTATAAATCTTTCCTTCCTCAAACCATAATCTAAGAGCATTTTTAGCTTCAAGACTTGAATGAACAATGGAAATTTCTGTTGGGAGTGACTCCAAAAAAATTGAACCATAAAATTTATCAAGCACTCTTTTATCAAGAATAAAAACAACGCCTGTGTCTTTCGTAGAACGAATCAGTCTACCAAATCCCTGTTTAAGTCTTAAAACCGAAAGAGGTAAGATATAAGAAGAAAAACCTCCCAAACCTCTTTTTTCAAAATATTCTGCTCTGGCACCAATAATTGGCTCGGAAGGATTAGGAAAGGGGAGTTTCTCTATAATTACTATTTCAAGAGACTCTCCCGGCACATCAATACCTTGCCAGAAGGAACCTGTCCCCAAAAGAACAGAAGAACGATTTTCTTCAAAAAGTTTAAGTAATTTTTTCCTTGACTTTCCAGGGGTTTGGATTAGAAGCTCTCTTCCAGCTTTGTCAAATTCTCCTAAAACTTTTTGATAAACTCCTTTCATATGTTTATAAGAAGTAAATAAAACTAAAGTTCCTCTCTCTGAAGGAAGAATGACATCCACTAAAAATTGTCCCACTTCTTCTATGAAAATCTCTTCTCCTGGGTCCGAGAGATAGGTAGGAATAATTGTTAGAGCTTGTTCTTTATATCTATAAGTTTCGGGAAGCGAGATTTCCTTAAGTCGTTCTCCGAGATTTCTAAGCCCCAAAACTTCTTTTATAAAATCAAAAGACTCTCCCACTGTAAGGGTAGCTGAAGTCATAACAAAAGAATCCAATTCCGGATAAAGAGCTTCTCTAAGATAAGAAGAAATATCAAGAGGAGCTGCTATCAATTCTATAGATAATGGTCGATCTTTATTTGGAAGTCTATAATAAAAGACCCTATCTTCTTCATCTTGTTCAATTATAATCTTAAGTTTCCGAATGATTTCCTGTAATTGGTCACCCAGATATTTTTCCTCCTCTTCTATAGCTTCAAACAGTTTATAAACTTCTTCAAGCTCTTCGCATATAAACAATAACGAGGAAATTTGTTCTCTATTATAGAAGCCCTCTTGAGAATCTCTATCTGGGACTTTCGCAGATATGCTCTGAAAGATTTCTTTTGTCTTATCAATTATCTCAACAATCTTTTTAGAAATTTTTCTGTCTTTTGTTCCTCTTATTATATTACTCAAAACTCCTTGAATTTCTCCAAAACTTATTGTTGTAGAGAAACCCGAGGTAGCAGCACTTTCAAGTTCATGAGCTTCATCAAAAATTACTTTTTTTGCATCTGGTTTTCCGGTAAAAAACAATGCATGATTAACAAGAATAAGATCAGCATTACCCAACCTATTTTTCATTTTATAGTAAAAACAAACATCATAGTAAGGACAAGACTCTTTATTACAACTCTCATCCATCGAGATTAAAGCCTTATTTATATCTCTAAAAAGGTATGAGATTTCTGATAGATCCCCAGTTTTTGTGATAGAACTCCAGAAAAAAAGAGAACAAAGAGATACAGGGTCAAGATTCTTAGGTAATTCTTTTAGTTTCTTTAAACAAAGATAATTTGAACGTCCCTTTCTTAAAACAGTGTTGACTCCACAACCTGTGATTTTTTCCGCAAAAGGGATGTCTTTAGTAAAGAGCTGATCTTGAAGAGTCTTTGTATAACTTGAAATATAGATAGGCTTCTTTTCCATTCTGGAAATTAATATGCTAGGTATTAAATAAGCCAAAGATTTACCCGTTCCTGAGGATGATTCAATTAAGAGAAATTCGTTTCCCCTGAGGGTAGCATCTACCAACTCAGCCATTTTAACTTGTGAAGGTCTTGTTTCTAAACCTTCATAATTAAAATAATCTTTAACGGAAGGAAGTTTTTTCACCTCCCCTTTTTTTCTATTCTCACGAAAATTAACAGGAATGTTATAAGGATAGGGCTTTCTATTTAACCCTTTATGTAAAGAAATCTCGAGAGCCTTTTTTATAATTTCTGATTCAGGATATTTATAGCTCAGTAAATCCAATTGAGTTTTTAAAAGATATGGATCAAGTTCTGTCATTAACTCAAAAATTCTCAAGAAAACATTTCCTGCAATTTCTGCATCTGCCAAAGCTCTGTGCCCTTCTTCATAGGGAATATTTAGATATTCGGCAAGATTTAATAGCTTATGGCTAGGAGCAAAAGGTAGGTAAATTTTGCTTAAGACAAGCGTATCGTAAATTGGATTTTCTATTGGTATATGTTTTCTCAGAAAATTAATATCAAAATCTATATTATGGCCAACTATAGGCTTATCTTTAATAAAATCTTTTATTGTAGGGATTAACTCTTCCAAGGGCTCGCTTCCATTAAGTTCTTCTTGAGTTATCCCGGTAAGAATTAAAACATTATCAGAAACTGTTTTTCCGGGATTTATTGTTTTGGAAAACTTATAAGAAATATCCCCTTTCTCAAAGAGAACCAATCCGATCTCCATTATTTTTTCATGATTAAAATCTAACCCCGTTGTTTCAAGATCCAAACTCACAAAAGATTCAAATTGCTCCAAAGGCATCCTCTTTCAATTTACGAATTTCTTCCTCTTTAAGCTCTCTCCATTCTCCAGGAGAAAGACCAGAAAGTTTAAGACTCCCAATTCTTATTCTCTTAAGTTTTTCTATTCCATATCCTAAAGCTCCAAGCATTCTTCTTATCTCTCTATTTTTCCCTTCTTTTAGAACCACAAAAATGCTCTTTTTGCTTTTAATAGCGAGTTTACTCACCTTGAGGAAATCTTTCCCTACTCTTATCCCTTCTTCTAATTTTTTAATATCCTCTCTTATTTCATTCGAGAGAATTACCTCATATTCCTTTTCTATTTGGAAGGATGGATGTGTTAATCTGTTTGCCAAAATTCCATCATTTGTGATAATAAGAAGACCCTCTGAGTTTGCATCCAGTCTTCCAATAGGGAATAGTCCCCTTTTCTTTATAGAAATAAGATCCATAACCGTCTTTCTCCCCAACTCGTCAGAAACAGTTGTAATAACACCTTTAGGTTTATACAAAATTATATAAGTAAATTCCTCTGGTAACTTAACCTCCTTCCCTTTAACCTCAACAACGTCTTTATTTTCCTGAACATTATAAAAAGGTTCATAAATTGTTTTACCGTTAACTTTTACAAGACCCTTTTTAATGAGTTCAGCTGCTTTTCTTCTAGAACTCACTCCCGCTCTTGATAGAAAAAGCTGAATCCTCATCTTCTAATGGAGGAAGATCCTTAATAGAATTTAGATGAAAAGTTTCCAGAAATTTATTGGTAGTTCCATATAAAAATGGATGCCCAAAACTTTCTTCTTTCCCAACAACTTTCACAAGACCTGCATCCATTAGAGTGTTTATAACCCCTGAGCTATCAACCCCTCTTATTCTATCTATCTCTCTTCTTGTTATGGGTTGCTCATATGCAATTATTGCAAGAGTGGTAAGAGCTGCCCTTGAGAGATATAATTCCTTTCTTCCCGTAACCTCCTTTATAATTTCAGAAAATTCTGGTCTTGTGAAAAGTTTATAACCCTTATTTACTTTTTTTACAGTAAAAGCTCTTTCTGTTTCTTCATATTCTCTCTCTAAAAGAACAAGGGCTTGCTCTACAACACTATTTGAACATCCTAAAACACCTGCAATTCTTTTCGTGCTTAAAGGTTCTGCCGAAGCAAATAATAAGGCCTCTATTGCCTTTTTAATACTTTTATCAATTTCCATATTTCCTCAATTTTTAATATATAACCTATTAATATAAAAATCAAGGTGAAAGAGATAAGACCAAAAAAGAAAGCAAAAAGATAGTTAAAATCTCTCCCTAGGAATATTGAAGGAACTCCTCCTAAACAAGAGGCAATAATTATCTTTATAAAGAATGATTTTAAATCTTTAAATATTTTCAAATAAGGTTTCATTAGAAGAAAGAATTGAATCAAAGCTGATATAGAAACCGCAAGGGCCAATCCCATAGCTCCAAAGGCTCCCATCATAATTATTGATAAAATTACATTAAATATCATTGAAATATAACTCATTACCATAGGGGTTTTTGTATCCTTTTTTGAAAAATATACATTTCCTATAACTTTACTTCCTGCAAGAAAAGGCATACCAAGAAGATAAGATAATAGAAGAGAGGCGGTTTTAAGGGAGTCTTCGAAAAGAAAAGCGCCACGTTCATATAAAATACGGACAATAGGGACACGAAGAGAAATCGATAGAAAAACAGCAGGGACAGAAAGGAAGAAAACTGCTCTTAGAGCGGATAATATATAAGGATATTGCTCAACATTCTCAGCTGCTTTTCTTGAAAACTCGGGAAGAGATACTGCTGCAACAGCAACACCAAACATTCCTAAAGGTAGTTGCATTATTCTATAAGCATAGGTAAGATGAGAAATGTTTCCTGTTGGGAGTAGAGAAGCGAGAAAAAGAGTTACACTTACATTTATCTTACCCGCGGCAAAAGAAAAGAAGACAGGGATTAATAGTTTAAAAGACTGCTTTACCCCAGGATGACCCCATTCTGGTTTCCTTAATTTTACTCCAACCTTTGGTAGAAAAAAAAGAAGAAAAAGAAGTTGAAGAATTCCTCCAATTAAAACGCCAACCGCTACACCAAAAATACCCAAAGATTTGTAAAGCAAAAAGGAACACATAACAACTGAAATATTAAAAAAGACTGTATAAAAACCCGTTACAAAAAAAAGATCAAAATAAATCAAAATTCCCATAACTACAGAGGCAAGAGAAATTAGAATTAAAAAAGGAAACATCATTCTTGTAAGTTTAACTGCAACTTCAAATTGTAAGGGATTTTTAGTAAAACCTTTTGCAAGAATAGAAATTATATGAGGGGAAAAAATGATCCCTAAGAAGACTATAAAAAAAAGAACTAAAATTAAAGGAAGGAAGAAAGAAGATAAATATTTGTTAGCACCTTCTTTACCTTCCTTTGTATAAAACTCTGAAAACACAGGAACAAACGCAGCATTCATTCCACCTTCACCGAAGAAATCTCTAAGGAGATTTGGAATATTGAAAGCCACTTGGAAAGCATCCATCCATAAAGAGGAGCCGAAAAGATAAGCATACACAATTTCTCTACCCATTCCGGTGACTCTTGAGATTAAAGTCCCTATGCTAAATCCACCAATCTTTTTTAACTTCATTCTGCCAATTTAAGAATATTCTCAATATCTTCTTTTGTTAGCTTTTTCAATCTTCCAACTTCTCCTTTATATATACTTATTACCTCTTCCGCCATATTAGAGAAATATTTATCATCTATTTTAAGCTCTCTCAGTTTTGAGGGTAATCCTAAGGATTTGAAAAAAAACCTTGTTTTCTCAATTGCTTTTTTAGCCACTTCCATTTCGCTTTTCCCTTCTATTCCCCAAACATTTCTTCCATAATTCGCAAATCTTTCCTTTGTGTTTTCATCCAGAACATACTCCATCCAAGTAGGATGTAAAACAGCAAGACCGGCCCCATGAGGAATGTCATAATAAGCTGAAAGCTCGTGTTCTATCTTATGGGTTGCCCAATCCCCAGATTTTCCTACCCCAAGAAGTCCATTTAGCCCTACTGTAGATGCCCACATTATGTTTGCCCTTGCAAAATAATTATTTCCTTCTTCACAAGCCACAGGGCCCCATTTAATCAACGTTTTCATTACACCTTCCGCCATTCTATCAGGAACCCACCAATCTATTTCTTCTGGAGAAAAATATTGCTCGAAGAGATGGGAGAAGATATCTGCAATACCATTTGCAGTATGTTCCTTTGGAACAGAAAAGGTATAAGTCGGATCAAGAATGGCAAATTTTGGTTTGAGATTTTCAGAACGAGCAGCTATTTTTTGTTTTTTCTCTTCATTGGTTATCACAGCATTTCCATTCATCTCTGAGCCTGTGGCAGATAGTGTAAGAACGACTCCGATTGGTAAAGCTTTTTCTATATCCTTATTATTTACAAAATAATCTTCCCAAACATTTCCTTTTGTAAAACCAAGAAAAGATATAGCTTTGGTTGCGTCTAAAACAGAACCACCACCAACAGCAAGAAGGAAATCTACCTTTTCCTCAATTGCTATTTTCGCACCAGAGATACAATGGCTAAGTCTAGGATTTGGAACAACTCCCGAATACTCAAACCATTCAAATCCGGATCTATTGAGTTCATTAGCAACCTCATTAAAAATTCCATATTTCTTAATCGAACCGCCTCCAGTCACAACCATCACCTTTTTCCCAAATGGCTTGATTGCTTCTCCAAGTTCTTTTACCTTGCCTTTCCCAAAAAAAATTTTAGTAGAAAGATTTAGAGAAAACTCAGACATAATGTCCTCCTCTTCCTATAGAAAATTATCCTTCTTATAATCTCGGGGCGAGTGGATTTGAACCACCGACCTCCTGCTCCCGAAGCAGGCGCGCTAACCAGGCTGCGCTACGCCCCGTTTTGCCAACCTCCTTTCCCTTTAAGAGGAACGAATCTTACTCCTATACTTTTAGTTGTAACTATTTTATCTTTTTCTTTTCTTAAAACAATAAGTTCCTGAGTAATAATATTACCTACAGGGATAACAATCTTTCCATTCTCTTTTAACTGTTGAATTAATTCTTCAGGCACTGAAGGAGCAGCAGCAGTTACCATAATTCTGTCATAAGGAGCATATTCTTTATAGCCGATACTTCCGTCTCCTAACACAACAGTTATATTATTGTAACCTAATTTACGCAAGGTCTCTTTTGCTCTTTTATAAAGTTCTGGTATCCTTTCAATTGTTATAACGCTCATTGCAAGTAAAGAAAGAATAGCAGCCTGATAACCACTTCCTGTTCCTACTTCAAGAACCTTATGAGTTTTATCCACATCAAGAAGCTCTGTCATAAGAGCTACAATATAAGGTTGAGAGATAGTCTGTTCCCATCCAATAGGAAGGGGATTATCTTGATAAGCTGCGCTTCTTAATCCTTCCTCTACAAATTTATGTCTTGGAACTTCTCTCATTGCCTTAAGAACCCTTTCGTCACTAATTCCTCTACTTATTATTTGTTCTTCCACCATTCTTTCTCTTTGATGTTTATAATTGACACTCATCTTCCCAATCCTTAAGTTTTTTTATCATATCAAAATCAGTATATTCCATATGAATAGGTGTTATAGATACAAATCCATTTTCTATTGCATCAAAATCAGAGTTTGAACTTGGAATCCAGGTTGGTTCTTCTCCTTTAAGAGAATAGACAAATTCATTTTCATTCTCCATACATTTTATAACCTTATCTCTATAAACTCTATTGCCTAAACTCGTAATCTTTATCTTTCCATTCGGTTTTGGAGGGAGGTTAATATTTAAAAAAACCCCCTCAGGCAATTTATTTTTAAGTATTTTTCTTGCTATCCAACGGACCACTTTTTCCGCAAACTGTGGATTAAATGAGTTTTGAAAGTCCACTTGAGAAAAAGCAATTGAAGGAATCCCAAGGAGTGTTCCTTCCATCGCTATTGCCACAGTTCCTGAGTAAGAAACATCACAGCCAAGATTAGCACCATGATTAATTCCCCCAAGAACAAGAGCGGGTTTCTCCTCCAAAATCCCTCGAACACTATAAAGAATGCAATCCGTAGGAGTTCCATCAGTAACATAAGTGTCTTCTTCAATTTTTTTTACTTTTATACTTTTATGAATAGTTAAGGAATGACTTGCTCCGCTTCTTTCTCCAATAGGAGCAAAGACAATCGTCCTCCCTAAATCTTTCACTGCTGCCCTTAGAATTTTCAATCCCAATGCATCTATTCCATCATCATTAGAAATAAGTATTAACGCCATAACATTCCTATAGCAAGTTTAATAAATCTCAATGTATCAATTAAAGGATTTATATGACTTTTAAACTTTTCAAAATATATAATTTTAATTGGGATTTCTTTTATTAAAAACCCTCTTCTCGCAGCTTCAATTATTATTTCAGTTTCCATCTGAAATTTACCTGTTTTTAAAGTAACCGTTGTAAGGACTTTTTTACTTATAAGACGAAACCCTGACTGGCTATCGTGTACCCTAATTCTACACAGAATAGAAGTTATAAAAGAAGTAAGGTTATTAACCATAAAACGTAAAAAAGGCATTTCAGCAAGATTGTGTTCTCTTGTTCCAATGATTAAATCAGCTCTTGTTAACTCATACGTTTTAAGGAATTTTGGTATCTCAGAAGGATCGTGTTGTCCATCTCCATCCATTGTAATAACCAAATCATACCCATTACGGATAGCAAAATCAAAGCCTCTTTTAAGAGCGGCTCCTTTACCTTGATTTCTTTCAAAACTTAAAACTTTACATCCTATTTTTTTTGCAATAAGACTCGTATTATCTTTTGAACCATCATCTACGACTAACACATCTTTTAAGGGGGAAATTTTTTTTATTTTCTTTAGTAAATTTCCAATATTTTTTTCTTCATTATAAGCCGGAATAACTATTAGTATTTTTTGGCTCATAATTTTTCAAAAAGAAACCATTGGTCTGGATATTTTCTTATATACTTTTCAAAAATCTCAACATATCTTTTTGCCCCCTCTTCGATTTCTCCTTCCTTAATTTTATAAGGTTCTTCAAAATAAACATGATAAAGCTTGTCCTTTTCTCTTACAGAGAAAGCAGGTATTATTGGGGATCCTAATTTTGAAGCTAAGAAGAAAGCTCCTTTTGGAATCTCAATTTCTTTACCAAACATTTTAACCTTAATAGGAGAACCATTAAATCTTCTATCACCTGCTAAGGCGAGAACACCTCCTTCTTTTAAAAATCTAACGAGATTAGCAAAACTTTTTTTTACATAGAAAACCTTCATCCCAACTTTTTTTCTATTTTTTTCATAAATATTTTTTATAAGTTCTGTTCTATATTCTATGGAAATCCCTGCAACAGGAAAGCCAAGATAACACATAAGAGCCGCACCCCATTCGTAGTTTCCCAAATGGCCTGTTAATATTACCACTCCTTTCCTTTCTTTAAATGCTTTATAAAGGTTGTAAATATTTTCTCCTTTCAAAAATTTTCTGAAATTTCTTTTGTTTAAAAAACCTCCCATTAAAAGTTGTTCATATAAACAGAGAGAGAGGTTAATTCCTGCTTTCTTTGATATATATAGTAATTCTTTTTCGGTTTTATCCTTAAAAATCTCCTTAAGATTAGAAAGGTGATTTTTTATACCTTTTCTATATATAAAAGTATAAGAAAAACGAGCGAACCCTCTCGCAAGAAGGTCTCCTAACCCCTTAGGTAAAGAAAATGCCAAAAACTTAAAAAGCAGAAAAAAGAAATTCATTCAAAAATTAAAGAACATATTTTATTCGGGGCGAGTGGATTTGAACCACCGACCTCCAGCACCCCAAGCTGGCGCGCTAACCAGGCTGCGCTACGCCCCGGTATACTTGAATATACTAAAAAAAAATCCACTTGCAAGGGGAGGAAGATTAAACTTTCATATTATGGATGAATAAACTCTCTAAATATTTTTACTTTTTGCCCTTGACATATGAGAAGTTTATATATATTAAAATTAAAAATAGGAGATATTATGTCTGAAGAAAAAGATTTTTTGGAAGAAGGCAAGAGATTAATAGAAATAGGGAGTTATCAAAAAGCCACATTTTTTCTACAAAAGGCTCTTGAGAAAAACCCAGATTACCCTGATATAAATAACCTAATGGGGGTGGCCCTATCTCTTTCAGGCAGATATAAAGATGCAGTGACATATTTTAAAAGAGCAGTTGAAAGTAACCCTGAATATATTGAAGGACATATAAATTATGCGTTAACTCTTAATCAATTAGGAGAAATTGAAGAAGCAAATAAAGAATTTGAAATAGCTGAAAGGCTGGAAAAAGAACGAGACTTAGAAGAGGAAAAGGTTGAATTTTCAATTAGAGCGAGAATCGCAAATGTCCACAAAGAAGCTGCTGTTTTGTATGCGAGCATAGAAAGATATGATGAGGCGATAGAGGAACTAAAAAAAGCCCTTCGGTTTGCACCTAATTTTCACGATATAAGAACAATGTTGGGAGATATTTATATAAAGAAAAAAGATTATGAAAATGCAAAAAAAGAGTTAAAAGAAGTCTTAAGAAGGAGTGGAGATTTTGTCCCTGCCGCTGTAAAGCTTGGTTTTTGCTATTATAAAGAAAACGATAAAGAAATGGCAAGAGAGATATGGGCAAAGGCCTTAGAATTAGACCCTGATAACAAGAGCCTTAAGATGTATCTTGACTTGCCTTAGGAATTTTTAAGAGACAGTGAAGCTTAAAGACACCATAAATCTACCAGAAACAAATTTTTCAATGAAAGGGGATCTTCCCAAAAGAGAACCTTTATTTGTTCAATTTTGGGAAGAAAGGAAGGTCTACGAAAGAGCAATCCAAAAGAGAAAGAATGGGAAATTTTTCATTCTCCATGATGGGCCTCCTTATGCTAATGGACACATTCATCTTGGGCAAGCAATGAATAAAATTGTTAAAGATATTACTGTTAAATACAAAATGCTAAAGGGTTTCTACACTCCCTTTAGGCCAGGTTGGGATGCTCATGGGATGCCTATTGAAAACATTGTTATAAAAGACTTCAAAGAAGATGAAGATATTCTTACTATAAGAAAGGCTTGTAGGGAATTCGCCTCAAAGTGGATTGAAGAACAGAAGAAAGATTTTAAGCGTCTTGGGGTTTTAGGAGATTGGGAGAATCCCTATATAACTATGAGTAAAGAATATGAAGGACTTGAATTAGAACTTTTAGCAAAGGTTGTAGAAAAGGGTTATGTCTATCGTGGTTATATGCCAGTTCATTGGTGTCCAATCTGTGAAACAGCTTTGGCGATCTCTGAGATTGAATATAAAATGATGGAGTCTCCTTCTTTAACTTTTAAAATGGAAGGAGAGGAGTTTGATGCTCTAATATGGACTACAACACCTTGGACCATTATTTCCAATCTTGCTTTGGCTGTTCATCCTGAATACTCCTATGTTGTCATTGAGGTTAATAAGAAAAAGTTTCTGCTTGCCAAAGAACTTCTTAAAGAAAATGTTGAAAAGGGAATATGGAGTAATTATGAAATTATTAAAGAGTTTAAAGGGGAAGAATTAAAAGGAATTGCTTTTAAACATCCTTTTCTTGATAGAAAATCTTCTATTCATCCTGCAAAATTTGTCACGATGAACGAAGGGACAGGAATAGTTCATATAGCTCCAGGGCATGGAAGAGAAGATTATGTCCTCGGAAGAGAAGTCGGCCTTCCTATTTATTCTCCTTTAGATGAAAAAGGGCGATTTACAGAAGAAGCTGGAATATTCAAGGGGTTATCAACGGAAGAAGCTTCAATTAAAGTTTTAGATATATTAAAAGAAAAAGGAAGTTTAATTCACTTTAATAAAATAGAACATAATTATCCAATTTGTTGGAGATGTAAAACTCCACTCATTTTTCGTGCCACAGAACAATGGTTCATTTCAATTGAACACAGAGACCTAAGAAAAAAAGCATTAGAAGTTGTGAGAAACACAGAATGGTATCCTCCTCAAAGTGAAGAGCGAATGTTTGCTGCAGTTAGTGATAGACCTGATTGGTGTATTTCAAGACAAAGAAAATGGGGGGTGAATATTCCTGCTTTCTTTTGTAAGAAGTGTAAAGAAGCACTTCTTAAAAAAGACTTTATCTTAAAAGTTGCCGAACTATTCAAAAAGAATTCCGCAGACTTCTGGTTCCAATTAACACCTGAGGAGATTTTGGGTAAGGGTTATAAATGCGAGAAATGTGGGGGATTGGAATGGGAGAAAGGAACGGACATTTTGGACGTTTGGTTTGATTCGGGAATTTCTTCTTTTGGGGCTTTAGAGGAAGAATTTTGGCCAGCCGATGTGTATCTTGAAGGGCCGGATCAACATAGAGGTTGGTTTAATTCTTCCTTAGTTCTTTCTCTTGCTATAAAAGACGCTCCTCCTTACAGAAAAGTAGTGACGCATGGCTGGATGTTGGATAGTGAAGGACAATCTATGCATAAGTCTCTTGGGAATGTTACAACTCCCTCTGAAATCATAGAGGAATTTGGAGCGGATGTCTTAAGATTATGGATTGCCTCTGTCAACTGGACGTTAGATGTTAGATATGGAAGAGAAATAATACAGAGAACTGTTGACGCTTATAGGAAGATAAGAAATACTTTTAGATTTATGTTGGGTAATACTTATGATTTTAAGGAATCTTATTCCCTTAAGAAAGAAGATTTGTTACCTGTAGACCGTTTTATTTTAATAAAACTAAATAGATTGATAAAAGAAGTCACAAAGAATTACGAATCTCTTCATTACTATAAAGTTTATAGGAAATTTTACGATTTTGTGGTTACAACTCTTTCTTCTTTTTATATGGACATTATTAAAGATCGATTGTATGTAGAAGCAAAGGATAGTAAAAAAAGAAGAAGTGCTCAGACTGTTCTATTTAAATTAGCTAAAGACCTTGCTATAATTATTGCCCCTATTTTATCTTTTACCGCAGAGGAAGTCTGGCAGAATTTATATGGAGAAGATTCAATATTCCTCGCTGATTTTCCAGAACCCGGAGAAGAGACAGAAGAAGATAAAGAACTCTTAGAGAAGTTTGAGAAGATTCTGGAAGTAAGAGAAGAATTTCACAAAATTTTAGAGAAGACTCAAGAAGATGGTTTTATTGGAAATTCTCTTGAAGCAAAAGTTTTTATAAAAAGTAATATAAATGAGCTTGAAGAGATGAAGGAATATTTAAAGGAGATTTTTATTGTTTCCGATGTGGAGCTTACAACTCTGGTGAATTCAAAATATATATATGAAGGAAAACTTGGAGTATATGGGATAGATAAAGCAGAAGGAAAAAAATGTGCAAGATGTTGGATGTTCTCTACAAGTGTAGGTAGAGATAAAGAATTTGAGAACCTTTGTGAAAGATGTGTCAATATAATAAAAGGAGGAAATTTTGAGCTGGAAGATTGATTATGAATATTTTGAGAGAAAGTTGAGAAAAGAGAGAAAAGAGGTTATTGAAGAGATTAAAGCCTTAGAAGCTAAGGTAGAAATTAATCCCTTGGAGGACGGAGAAGAAAATACTCCTTTCCCTACCCATATAGCAGATATTGCTGATGTAGAAAGCAGGATTGATAGAGATTCTTACATAATGAGTCAACTAACACAGAAATTGAAAGACATTGATATTGCCTTACAAAAAATTGCAGATAAAGAATATGGATTTTGTGAAAATTGTGGGATTCAAATAAAAAAGGAAAGATTAAAAGCCATCCCTTACACAAGATATTGTAAAACCTGCGCAGAAAATAAGGAAAGAATAAGTTGGAAAGAGGAAGAAATTCTATAAGTTTTAAGCACAAATTGTTTTTTTCACCAATTTTTATTTCTGTTCTTCTATTAGATCAGGTTACAAAGAAATTGATTATTAAATCTATGTTATATGGAGATTCAAAGATGGTAATTGGAAATGTGGTTAAATTTACCTATATAAGAAATCCAAATTCTGTTTTTGGTCTTAATTTTGGAGGAGCTGTTGTCTCTACAACACTTACTATAATTGCATTTATATTTGTATTATTCCTCTTCTGGAAAAGCGATTCAAAATTTTCTCTTACCAGTTTATCTTTTATAATAGGAGGGGCCCTTGGTAACCTTACTGATAGATTCCTTTATATGGAGGTGATAGATTTTATAGATGTAGGGGTTGGAAATTGGCGCTGGCCGACCTTTAATGTTGCGGATTCTTTTGTAACTATTGGTTTAATTTTACTCATTATTTATTTTGTATTAATTGAGTCTTCTTATAAAAAATCTATTAATAATGAAAGAACACTCTGATCCCCAAAATCTTACAATTTTGTTAAAAGGATGGGATTTTTAGCTTATCATCTTTTATATGTTCAGATCCCTTTAATTATTTTTGAATTTCCTCAAAAAGATTTAAGAGAATTTAGTTGGGTTAACAACACCCCTTCCATTGGTTTATATTCTTACAAAAGTGATTTTATATCTCAGTTTCCTGTTCAAAGATACATTAATCGAACAATCCTTGGAGAAGATGATATTTTCCTAATTTCTCTTAAAGAAGAATATGATACAATTCCTTATTCCTGTCTTAGAATTGTAAATGGTGATTATAAATTGCTTCAGTTTTATTTTGAGAGAAAATTAACCAAGATAGGATATTCTGGAGGAATATTTGGTTCTGGAGAAATTCTTAGAGGTTTTGGCTCTATTTCATTTCCCTTTTTATGTAAAACTCAAATAGTTACTTCTATATATGGGGATGTGTTAAATTTCTCTCTTTCCTCTGATTATCTGTATTTTGAAACAACTAAAGAAAATTGGTGGGGATATTTGAAAATTGGAGATGGAAGATTAGGATTAACCTATGACGATAGGGCGTTCTTTTCTTATTTGGTTCGAGTAAAAGACCCAATATTTTTAGTCATGATTAATTTTGTAGGAGAAGGCTTTTTTAAAGAGGGGAGGGTTAAAGTGAAAAGTTTCTCCATTGCTCCTATTTACATTTTTTCTCTTAATAATTCAATTTATTTCCTTTTTCAAAGAGACCCTGCAATAGGTTTTAAGTCAAAGTATGGAGATTTTGAATTTAGTAAGAATAACTGTCTTTTGGCGATAAATAACGATTTCCTAAAAGCATTTATTAATTATTCGTTTAAAGATTATTCATTTGAGGGTGCTTTACTTCTGAATCTTAGATATCCTTTATATAATAGAAGAATTACCCCTGAAGCTCAGATAACTTTTTGTAAAGAAGATCTTGATCTTAAAATAGGGTTAAAGATTCTCGAAGTAAGATTTTTTTATGAACTTACCGGACTTAAATATGATGGGAATTATAATAAACAGTTCTGGGGTATAGAAACCTTTTTTTCTTTTTAATTACTCTCAATGCGCCTCATTCCAATTCTTTCCAAAAGAATAATCTACTTTTAGAGGAATTCCAACAACTTTACCTGCATTTTCCATTGCGGATATTACAAGTTCTTTCACCTCTTCCTTCTCAAAGCTTGGGACTTCAAAAAGGAGTTCATCATGGATCTGAAGAATCATTTTTGTTTTTAATTCTCTTTTTTCTAATTCTTTGTTTATCTCTATCATTGCTTTTTTTATTATGTCAGCCGCGCTTCCTTGAATCGGAGTGTTTATTGCTATCCTCTTTCCGTACTCTACCTCTTTTGGATTTTTAAGTTCAGGAATTAGTCTCTTTCTACCAAAAATTGTCTTAACAAAACCTCTTTCCATTGCTTTCTCTACAATTTCCTTTTGCCATTTTGCAACTCCAGGATGGGAAGCATAGTATTTCTCTATTATCGCACTTGCCTCAAGATTCGTAATCCCAAGCTGCTTTGAAAGACCAAATGGGCTTATACCATAAATGATTCCAAAATTTACCGCTTTTGCCCTTCTTCTTAGTTCTTCTGAAACTTTCTCTCCTTCTATTCCAAATATTCTTGATGCGGTTTGTAGATGGATGTCAAGATTATTTTCAAAATCTTCTATTAATTTTTCGTCTTTTGAAAGATAAGCAAGAATTCTAAGTTCAATCTGGGAATAATCACAGGAAAGGATTTGACATTCCTTCGGTGCTATAACCGCTTCCCTTATTTTCTTACCTTTTTCTGTTCTTATAGGTAAGGTTTGGAGATTTGGATTTATTGTTGTCAGCCTTCCGGTTGCAGCAACTGTCTGTTGAAATTCAGGATGAATTCGCCCATTTTCCTTGTTTATTGAATTTATAAGAGGAATTATGTAAGCCGTTATAAGCTTATCAAGTTCTCTAAAATTTATCAATTCGGGAACTATTGAATGGTAAGAAGAGAGAAGGGAAAGAACCTCTAAATCTGTAGAAAAACCTGTTTTTATTTTCTTTAAAGGAGGCAACCCAAGCCTTCCAAATAATATTTCTCTAAGTTGTTTTGGAGAACGGATGTTAAATTCAACTCCAGCAAGCCTGTAAATAGATTGTTCAATTTCTTTTAATTCTTTCTCCATAGATTCTTTAAGTTCTTCTAATAAATTTTTGTCAACAAGAATTCCATTTTCTTCCATCTTAAAAAGGACGGGTATTAGAGGTTTTTCTATTTCTTTGTAGATTTCTAAAAGTTCATTTTCTTCCAATCTGTTTTTTAGCTTTACGTAAACTTCATAAATTGAAACAGAAATCTCTTCAGAAGGTCCAATATTTAATCCTTCCTCAATCATAATTCTTGGAAGAGAGTGGTCTCTTCTATTAGGATAAAGTAAATAATGAGCTATGGAGAGATCAAAAACTTCATTTTTAGGGTAAAAACCAATTAAATGCGCAAGCCTTTTCACATCTTCAGTAACAAGGATTGTTTCCTTTCCTTCTTTAATGGATTCTCTTAATCTATTTTTATTCATAATTTCTACTTCTTCACCTGAGGAAACAAAAATTTGATTTTTAATAGGCTCTAAGTAAACGCATAAAGGATATTCCTTCTTTATTTTTAGAGAGCTCACTATCTGATAATTTGTTCTTCCTTTTATTTCTCCAACCCATTCTTTTATCAAAGAATAAAATTCAAGAGACTGTAAAAGACTTCTAAGCTTTTCTACATTTTCTCCTCTATATTTAAGTTCTGAAATCTCCTTCTGTATTGGCACATTTTTATTAAGTTCTATTAAACTCTTCCATTTTTTTGCCTCTTCCTCTTTTCCTTTTAATTTATTCCGGATGGCAGAGTTTTCTATCTCTTCTATATTTAAAAAAATATTCTCAAGACTTCCAAATTTTTTCAATAAAGAAGCTGCTGTTTTTTCTCCAATTCCTTTTATGCCAGGAATATTGTCGGAAGAATCCCCAGAAAGGGCAAGGAGGTCCTTTATTTTCTCTGGAGGAACCCCAAATTTTTCTTCTACCTTATTCCTATCATAAAGTTCTTCTTCTGACTTATGCATATTAAGAACTTTAACTTTATCTGAAACAAGTTGTGTTAAATCTTTATCTAAAGTAAATATAATTGTTTCTAAGTCTTCCCCTTTAACCTGTTCTACAAGGGTTGCTATTATGTCATCTGCTTCATATCCTTCTTTAGTTATTACTGGAAAACCAGCCGCTTCGCAGAGTTCTTTTATATAAGGAAGTTGAACAACAAGATCTTCTGGGGTTTTCTTTCTATGAGCCTTATAAGCACTAAATTCTTCTTTTCTAAATGTTGGATGAGGAAGATCAAAACAAACTGCAGCATAGTCTGGCTTTAATTCCCTTGATATTTTTTTTATAGCTCTTGCAAAACCGAAAATGGCTGAGGTCGGTTCTCCTTTAGAAGTTTTTAGGGGATTGTTAATGAAAGCATAGTAAGAACGATACGAAAGAGAGGAACCATCAATTAACACTAACCTTTTCATAAATCTAAATTTAACTTAAAGAAAGATTAAGTCAAGATAAAGTCTTAAGCTGATTCCATTAAATATATAAATTTGGCTATATTTCTTGCTCCTCCTTCTGGACCAGCTCTCTTTCTTCCTTTTAAAATCAGGCTATCTAATAACTCTTTGTCTTGAATTATTTCTAAAATTTTCTTAGCAATTTTTTTGGGGTTATATTTAAAAACCAAAAAAGCCTCTCCAAGTAATTTCTTCTGCGCTTTAATCCTTCTTCTTGAATTTTGTGCCCCCCCTCCTTTGAATGAAACCACAGGGGTTCCGAGATAAAGAGCTTGTTCACTTGCTGTTCCTGCAAGACTTATAACAATTTTTGACTTTTTTACAATATCAACAAAACTTCCATAACAAAAGTCTATTTTCCCTTTTAGTTCTTTTGAAAGTTTTGGGAGTTTCTCCTTCTCTATAGTTTCAGATAGCGCAACAGCGAAGTGGAGTTTTTCATCTTCTTTTAAGAGCTCCAACACAACTTTCAAAATCAACTCCATATTTTTATACGCTTCTTTTCTTGAACCCGGAAGTAACCCTATTAAAATTTTTCCTCTTGGGGGGTTATATTTCCTTTCTTCTAAGAGCTCATCCATCATTGGATTGCCTAAAAATTGAGCATTGATTCCAAATTTTTTCAGGAACTCTGAGGTAATTTGGTCGTGAACAAAAATAGCTTTTGTTAACCTCTTTATAAAGAACCTCTCAATCGGAAGATGAGGAGCTTTAAGATTGGACTTACACTGGTCAAGAAAGTAAGCTTTCTTATGGAGTGCTATATATCCGAGAAAAAGTAGAGGGGTATCTCCCACTACAACCACAACATTGATATCTTTTTTTAATTTATGGAGCTTGGTAATATAAGAGATAGGAATATAAAAGTTTCTTATTAAATCCAACAAAAGTCCTTTTAAACTTTTTAAAAAAAACCCTCCTGAAGGAGGAGGTGGATGTCCTCCAATCACTTTAATATTTCTCTTTTTGTATTCTTCTCCAAGAGAGATTAGCGGAAAACCTATAATGTTTATATTTTTATTGAATTTCTTTAAGTTCCTTCCAATTAAGGCTCCACTTCTATCTTCTCCATAGGAATTACTCAATATTGCAACATTCATTATTTTTATAATCATAAAATAGAAGAAAAAGTCAAGGACAAAAAGAAGAAAACTTGACTTTGAAGCTATTTATGGCTAAAATATCTTATGAAAACAGATAAGGTTACCTTAAAGATACCGAGACCTTTATATAATAAGCTGAAGAAAATAATCCAGAAATCCGGATTTAGTAGCGTTAATGAGTTTGTGGTATATGTCCTCCGAGATCTGGCCTCTACAGAAGGGAATAAAGAAGAACTTTCAAGTGAAGAAATTAAAATTATAAGGAAACGATTAGAAAAACTGGGATACCTGTAAAAAGGAAGGAATTTTGATCCTAAATTCGAAAAGATTAAAAATTTTACCCTTGACAAAAATTAAATTTTACTATAATTATAGTAAAATTGTAGTATAAAGGGAGGTTTTATGAACAACAAGTGGGTTAGATTTATTCTTATTTTGCTTTTCTTAAGTGGTTGTAAAAGTGGTAGAGAAGAAAGAAGAGAAATTAGGGTTTCTGGGGCTTGGGCTTTATATCCAATGATGCTTGTTTGGGCAGAAGAATACGGGAAAGTTTCCGGTGTTAAAGTCGAAGTCGCGGGAGGAGGAGCAGGAAAAGGAGTTTCGGATGTTTTGAGTGGGCAGGTGGATATAGGTATGGTATCAAGGCCTATAAGAGAAGAAGAAATAAAAGAAGGAGCTTTTTATGTAGCCGTGACAAAAGATGCTGTTGTTGCGACAATAAATTCGAAAAATCCAATTATAAAAGAGATATATAAAAGGGGTTTAACTAAAGAAGAATTAAGAAAAATATTTATGGGAGAGATCAAAGAATGGGGAGAAATTGTGGGAAAGGAACTTAAGGATGATAAAATAATTATTTATGGAAGATCTGATGCTTCAGGCGCGGCTCAGGTGTGGGCAGAATTTTTAGGGAATTATACTCAGGGAGATTGTAAAGAGAAAGCTCATGCAAATTTTGATGGAGATCAAGCTGTTGCACTTGCAGTGAGTAGAGAGAAAAACTCTATAGGTTTTAACAATTTGAATTATGCATACAATATAGAGACTGGCTCTTTTGCAGAAGGAATTCGCCCTGTGCCAATAGACCTGAACGAAAACGGAACTTTAGACCCCGATGAAGATTTTTATAGTAATAGAGAAAAATTCGTTTATAACGTGTCAATTGGAAAGTATCCTTCTCCTCCAGCCAGATTCGAATATCTGGTCTCTAAGGGCCCTTTTAAGGGGGAGGCGAAAAAATTTGTGGAGTGGATATTAAATGAAGGGCAGAAATTTATTGAAGAAAGTGGTTATATTAAGCTTTCTCCAGAAAAACTTCAAGAAGAGATCGAGACTTTAAATCGTGGAAGAAGAAAATAATGAATTTAGAAAAAAGAAGAATAATTTTAAGGCTATTAAAAGAAAAAACAACAAGAAGATGGATGTCTACCTTTACTTTCCTTGTATGTATCTTGTTTCTCTTAATATTTTTAAGTTTGCTAGTTGAGTCAACTTTATTACTTTCTAAATATTCCTTAAAAGAGCTTCTTTTTTCTTCTAAATGGAATCCCGAAAAATACTCTTTTGGATTTTTGCCTGCCATTATTGGGACCATTTATGTAACTATTCTTTCAATGGTTTTAGCTACCCCTATAGCGGTTTTATCTGCAATATACATCTCTGAATTTGCTTCTTCTCAGAAGAGAATTCTTATCTCTTCCTTTATAGATATCCTTGCAGGTATTCCTTCTGTTGTTTTTGGTGTTTGTGCTCTTTTAGTTCTTGTTCCTTTGGTTTCTAATTATATTGGACCTTTAATAGGTGTTGAAACCACAGGAATGTGTATTTTTACGGCAAGTTTAGTTCTTTCTGTAATGGTTTTACCTGTGATCATTTCTCTATCCACTGAAAGTCTTAAATCTTTGCCTGTGGAGTTAAGAGAAGCTTCTCTCTCTTTAGGAGCAACAAAGTGGGAGACGATAAAAAAAGTCCTTTTAAAAGGGGCTGCTCCTGGAATATTTTCTGCAATTCTTTTAGGGTTTGGAAGAGCTTTTGGCGAAACAATGGCTGTGGCAATGGTGATTGGAGGTAAAAATCAAATTCCTTCTTCTCCTTTTTCTGCAGGACAGACACTGCCAAGTCTTATTGTAAGCAGTTTTGGTGAGATGATGTCAATCCCAATAGAGCAATCAGCTCTTGCTTTTGCTGCATTACAACTTTTCTTTGTTGTCACTATTTTCAACTTTCTTGCAAGATGGATAAAAATAAAACTGAAGAAAAGGTGGGGGGTATGAAGTTAAGAAAATTAGAAGAACTTTTCTTTAAGATTCTAATTAGGGCTTCCGTTTTATTAGTTATTTTCCCTCTTTTAAGTATAATAAGCATTGTTCTATTAAAAGGAGGAAAGGTTCTAATTAGTGACCCTAAGATTTTAATAACAACTCCAGGTCCAAAATATTTATTAGGGGGAAAAGGAGGCTTCGTTCATGCAATCCTTGGGAGTCTATATCTTGTTATACCTGCCACCTTAATTGCAAGCGTAATTGGGCTTGGGATTGCAGTTTTTCTACAGCCTGATTACTCAACTCCTAAAATCTCGGAACTCATAAGAATGATTTTAGATATTTTGTGGGGAATTCCTTCTATTGTATATGGGGTGTTTGTCTTGACAATTTTAATATTCATCCAAGGTAAAGGTTGTCTTTTTGCCGGAATTCCAGCCCTTACTTTACTTGAATTACCCATTATAACAAGATATATAGATGAGGCTCTAATAGCAGTTCCTGTAGAGTTGAAAAACGCTACTTATTCAATAGGTGCCAATAAGTTTGAAACTTTGCTAATGGTAAGTAAGTATGCTCTCTCTGGGATTGTCGCAGGAATTTTAATTGGGATGGGAAGAGGAATAGGAGATGCTGCTTCTATTATATTTACTTCAGGAACAAGCAATACAATACCTAAAGGACTTTTTGATTCTGTAACAGCTTTACCAATAATAATTTTTCAACAAGCTAGCTCCTGCTATCCTTCTGTGAGAGAGCACGCTTATGCTGCAGCTTTCATTCTTGTGGTTATTGTGGGAATATTAAATCTAACCTCTCGTTTTCTTACAAAACATTTCTCTAAATATATTCCAAAAGGAAAGTAAGATGCAAAAATCTAAAATTGGTATTAAGGTAAGAAATTTGAGTATATCTTATAAAGACACAATGAATCTTGGTTTAGATAAAGGAATTGTTGCATTAAAAAATATAAATCTTGATATTCCTGAGAATGAGTTAACAGCAATAATAGGTCCTTCAGGATGTGGTAAAAGCACTCTTTTAAAAGCCCTTAATAGACTTCTTGAAGAAAGAGCTGATATAGAGATAAAAGGTGCGGTTTATATCGGAGGAGAAAACATATATGATAGCAAAAAGCCAGTTTATGAAATAAGGAAAAATATAGGATTGGTAGATCAGAAACCCTTCCCTCTTCCTGCTTCTATTTATGATAATGTAGCTTATGGGCCTAGGCTTCATCGGAGGTTAAAAAAAGCAGAACTTGATCGAATTGTAGAAAAATATTTAAGAGTTGTTCATCTATGGGAAGAAGTAAAAGATAGACTTGATTTTCCTGCAGCTAGTCTTTCGATAGGCCAGCAGCAACGTTTATGTCTCGCAAGGACACTTTCGGTTGAGCCAGAAATTATCCTTTGTGACGAAATTACCTCTGCTCTTGACCCAATATCTTCTGAAAAAGTAGAAAATTTGTTGCTTTCTTTGAAAGAAAGATATACAGTTATTATGGTAACCCATGTTTTAAGGCAAGCGAAGAGATTGGCAGATTACGTTGTTTTTATGTATCTTGGAGAAGTAATAGAAGCTTCTCCTAGCGAAAAGTTTTTTAATAATCCTCTTAATGAACTTAGTAAAAAATACATCAAAGGTTTAATGGCGGGATTTTAAATCTTGATAAAAAACTTGTTTTTTTTTAGCCTTTACCTTATAAATTTTTGGAGATTATTCCTCATGGATCCTATATTGTAATGTTTGCTGAGTTTACCAAAATTTATCAGGAAGTATATTTTGATATAGAAAAACTTTCAAATATCACCTCTTTTATTCTTGCTCAAATATCTTCTTTATCTCTTTCTCATATTTCTTCACCACTTCCCAGTTCTTTCTTAAGGCTTTTGTTTCCTCTGTCTCTTCCTCTTTTTCCAAATTTTTTAGGCTTTCTCTTATCTCTTGTTTCTGTTCTTCCGGTATATTAGGATTTTCAAGCATTTTCTTCATCTCTTCTCTTACCATTCCCATAGACTGCCCCATCTGTCCATAAAAGAAGGAACTTATAATTTTAGAATAAGTTTCAAAGAAACTCTCAAAAGTGAAACCATATCCTTTTAACTCTCTATCAATCTCATCCTTATATTCCCTCCATTCTTCAAGAATTCTCATATCAGCAAATAAGTTTTTATCTCCTGCTTCTGCCCAATTCTCAATCTTTTTTCCATGCCTTTTACAAATCTCAATAAAGGTTGGACAAGCTTTAATAAATAACTCCACTTCCTTTTCGGTTAATAGCAAGTCTTTAGTCTCAGCTTTTTGTCCTTTTTTCTCGTATATCCGTGTTTCTTCGGTTCCCTTTGTTTTTTCTTTTTTCTTCCCACAACCTATTGATGCAAAAACGCTAAGGAAGAGCACCACGGATAAAAAAATAAATCTTTTCATATCCTCTACCTCCTCTTCATTTTTTAAAAATTTCTCCATCATTTAGCCGTTAAAATTGAAATAAGCCTTTTCTTAGGAGAACCATCTTTCTCGAAGATTGGGAAATCTCCTTTATAGCACCAGTGGGAATATGCAATGCCATTTGCTTTAAAAATATCACAAATATCCTTATACCAGCGAAGAGCAATCTCCTCGGGAATTGTTGGATAAATTCCAAATTCTCCACAGTATAAAGGCAAATTTTTATCTTTTGCCACCTTTATCGCAGGAGCCATTTCTTTTTCCAAAGAGTCTTTTGTGAAATATCCATTTGCATATTCTCTCATTGCCTTAACTGTAGGTTCAGAAAGATCTTTATAATGTAATGTATCTACAATTTGTCCTGGATAATTTACCTCCCCCTTATATTCGGCAATAGGGGACCATGGAGCTAAGTGATGGGTAAGAGCCATTGGAGTGTAGAAATGGAAGCTTAAAATAATATTTTTATCGTTCTCAGGAATTTCTAAGTCAGGAAAAGTTGAAGGGATCTGCCATTTATTTGACCCCACCACTATTTTTCTTTCTGGCTCTTTGACTCTAATTGCTGATATCACCTTTCTAAGGAGATTGTTCCAATCCCCAGGGTCTTCTGCCACAGCTTCATTTAAAATTTCATAAGCCACCATACTTGTTGGGTATCCCGAGAGTTCTTCTGAAAGCTCTCTCCACAAACCTACTAATTTTTCCTGCTCCTTTGGTTCGGTCCATAAAAGGTTTCTTTCTGTAATGAAATGATGGGAACGAATAATGTGTAAATCTACAATGACTCTCAAATTATTTTCAATCGCCCATTTAATTGCACTATGAAGTAATTCAAAAGCTTCTTTTTCCTTATTTCCTTCTTCATCCCAAAGCTGAACCTCGTCTATAGGGATCCTTACATGGTCAAATCCTAAAGATGCAATTTTCTCGAAATCAGCTTTTGTAATATAACTTTTTCTCTCTTCACCTCTTTTATCACTTTGCGATAGCCAGTGGCTGACATTAACCCCGGCTCTGATTGAAAATTCTTCTTTCGCTTCATCCTGCCTTATATTAGAGGAGCATGCCCAAAAAAAGAATCCGACAAGCATTAAAAACCTCATACTCTTCTCAATCATTTTTCCACCTCCTAATATTTTGTAATGAAGTAAAAAAATCTACATCAAAAACTTTCTATGTCAAGTTGCTTTTTCTCCTCTCTTGTTAAATCCAAAGCAGGGGGACACTTTGTGGAGGTTCTGGGAATAAAGAGGGTAGATTTAAATATAAACCTAAAAATTGTTGGTTAGAAGAATTAAGGAGTTGCAATGATTGTTAAAATAAATCTCTTCCTTTTAAAGACAAACAAAAAAAGGAGGAAACACGTTCTTATTATCAATAAGGACGAGGTTATAAAAATATGCAACCCTTTGATAAGGTAAAAATTCGTTTTGAGATGGTAAAAATGCGAAAGAAGACTCTATAGAGATGTAGCCCGTATTTTTAATACAGGAAGACCTACCGTTTACAAATGGCTTAAAATTTGATAAATATGGCATAGAAGGCTTATATAACCCTTCCAGAGCTCATCAGGGAGTCCATAATAAGACACCCAAACACATAGAGGATCTTTAGAAAAACGCAAAGAGAAGGGTAAAATGTCAATAAAGGTATTGGTTAGAGATTTCTAAGTTCCTGTTTCCCATGAAACCGCCAGAAGGATTTTACATGCGAGAGGAATTACCTAGAGAAAAGAGAGAAGGAAAAGGATGGCTTTTAATGCTTTCGAACAGGTAGAATAT